>UQZI01000004.1 GCA_900545555.1 uncultured Collinsella sp. | reverse complement strand
CTTTTACCGTACCATCGGCATCGGCGTCAAGGACAAGAAAGCTCTTTCCAACTCCACCCGTCTGTTCGTGGACTATGTGCGGACGTGGGTGGCGGAAAACGGGAATACATAAACGTTCAACTTCCGCTAAAAAAGCATGAGAACACGTCATGTAATACAGACAAGAACGCAGTTCCCATACGGCTTTGCGGGAACGAACAAACGACGCCACAAAAATGTATCCTTCCGCGAAACAAATACCCTCTTGCAAAACGGCGGGGTGTTCATCATAATAGCACCCGTAGCCCCCGAAAAGTGAATAGGCTTACCGGTCTGAAACGCTGCGGCGTTTCGGTGAAAGTTGGAATGTGGGTCAAAGTCCCCGCGAACAGGTCACTGTGAGGCTCCTCTGAGGCAGGAGATAAGTCAGGTCGCGCCGGTAAGCGTCACAATGCACACGCCTGAAACCGAGCTGCATGAACGGGGGCTTCGCGCCCGTTTACACGAGAGGAGCGTCGGCATTTGCCGGCGCTTTTTGCATGAAGTCAGGGCACCTATGGGGGACGGAAAGGTGCTTGAAAAAATGGGAGAACGCAAGAAATACGTCCGAAGGGACGCCACGGTGGAACGGCTATCCGCTATCTTTTTAGAGGATATGGTTGGGAGCGTAAAGCCCTCCACGCTGGCGTGCTACCGCCGCAACATCCAATGCCACATCCTGCCGGCGCTGGGCGAGTGCGTGGCAGCGGAACTGACGGCGGCGGAGATCAACGACTACATCCAGCAGTTACAGGAGGACTATTCGCCCAAGCTGGTGCGAGAAATCGGTGGTCTGCTGCTGCGGATCGTGGGCATGGCCGGTGTGGGCTACGGCGAGGATGTGACGCTGCCGAAGGTGCGGCAGAAGGCCGTGGAGGTGTTCACCGAGCCGGAACTGAAGCAGATGGGGCAGGTCATCCTGCGCCGCCCAGACAGGACGGGACTGGGGGTGCTGCTGACAGCCTACACCGGGTTGCGGCTGGGAGAGCTGTGCGGCCTGCAATGGCAGGACGTGGACGTCGGCGCGGGACTGCTGCACATCCAGCGGACGGTGGAGCGCATCGCGCAGATAGGCGGCGGGACATGCCTGACGGTGCAGCCACCGAAAACGGAAAATTCCGAACGCTGGATACCCATTCCGAAAGAGATGCTGCGGATGCTGAAGCCAGAGACAAAGCAGCCGGACAGCTACCTGCTGACCGGCGGGGAGATCGTCCCTGACCCGCGGGCGATGCAATACCGCTATAAGGTGTTGTTGGAGCGCTGCGGTGTGCGGTATCGGAATTTCCATTGCCTGCGGCACAGCTACGCCACGCGGTGTGTGGAGCGGGGGGTGGACGTGAAAAGCGTCAGCGAACTGCTGGGCCACGCCGATGTCCGCACCACGCTTCGGCTATACGTCCACTCGTCTATGGACTATAAGCGCAGGGCCGTGGAGGGGATAGGATTTTTGAAAGGAATAATGTAAAAAAGGACGCCGAAAGGCGTCCTTCAAAAGGAGATTTTCGCAAAGTAACATACTTTGCGAAAAAGCGCGGGACGCCTTGTGCTGCAAGGCATTCCGGATTTATGCCAGAAAAAAGTCGAAAATTAGAACTCGTTGTTGACACGAAAAAACGGCTGGTATATACTGTTATTCGGATGAAGTTGGAAAGTTTTCACAAAGTATGTTACTTTGCGAAAGAAATCGAGGCTGAAAACTGAATAAAAGGTCTTGCGAAGTCGTGTGGCTGTCACTGTAAAGACGGTATATCATTACCGTCAGGCGGCAGTTTTGAAGGAATGGGGTGATGCCCCCTGCGGACGGCGCTGTTGACGTAAGGAATGGACCAAAGCGGCAGAAATGCCGTGTGGCGAATAGCAGCCATTGGAGCGAACGCTCTGAGAAGGTAGGTTCAGGTACGAGAAGGGCAAAAGCCCTTCGTGACGTTAGGGCAGAAGAATTGCACGATGGAGGATCAGTGTTGGACAGCGGGCGATTTCTCCCTGACGGCATAGGCGGGAGGGCGCGCTGGCGAGATTCGTCAGCGCATTTTCATTTCTGCCAGATCACCGCTGGTTTTCTTTGGAAAACCGGCGTTTTTTTGTAAGGGAGGATCACGTCTATGTCCAACAGGAATCCCCGCGAGAGATTTGACTACAAGAGTTGGTTTGATCGTAATGTGGCCAAGCGTACCGTGGCGGCGCTGGAAGCGCGGGACGCGGAGTTTGCCGAAAAGCACGCGGATACGCCGCTGGCGCATTTGGCGCAATACGTCGGCAATCGTGCTGAACTGCTGCGGCACACGCCCAGTCCCTGCGAGATAGACGGCGGCACGTTTATCGAGGAGCGCTTCGGCGGTTGGGCCGCAGTATTGGAGATGGCACGTCTGCGGCCACCGGCGAAAGAGCCCAAGTTGAAAGACACCGCACGCTACAAGCGGGAAAAAGCCGTGCAGGAGCCGCTGTTCTACGAGGAATCCGAGCGCAAGAAGAAGGCGAAACTTGTCAACCCGCTGCAGTACGAGATGTCAATCGCCGCCGAAGATTTGAGCGGATACATCCCCGAGTTCGCCTGGGAGATGGCACCAGCCACCGACAAGCAGAAGGCGGCGCTCGAGAAGTACGGTATCGACGCTTCAGAGATCTCCAACGCCGGTAAAGCAAGCAAGTTGCTCGACCGAGTGAAGAAGCGCCGCGACAGCGGGCTCAGCTCGCCCAAGCAGATCCGCCTGCTCGAGCGCCGCGGCTTCCAGCATGTCGGCACATGGTCTCTGGAAGCCGCGAGCTCGATGATCTCGCGAATCAGCGCGAGCGGCTGGCGCATCCCGAGTGGCGTGAACCCTGCGACGTACGTACCGAATGAAAGGAATGAATAAGATGGCAATTGAATTACCAAAGGATGCGAGCGGGGCATGTATCCGTCTCAACACGACCACAATGTACCGCGAGGACGGCACGCAATTCCATGTGTCTGATCTCTTTTTCGAGGCGAAACCGTACAAATGGTTCGCGCGAAATGGGAGCGAATGCATCGAGGTCGGCAAGCTGTATCTCGAGGTCAAGAAAGAAGACAGTCTTAGTCAACTGGCAGACGATTTGGAAAGGATTGCAGACCATCCGGGAGAAGTCGTCTGCGCGTATTTCAATCGCGAAAGAGGTGATTGCGAAGGCTGCAAATTCGAGAACTGCACCTGCCCTTGCACCTATGCCTTCTTGAAAGACGTCGTGGAGCGCATTCGCAACCTGGATGGTGATGGCAAATGAGTGTAGAGCTACCAAAAGATGCAGAAGGGCGCGAGATACCGCTTGATACCGAGGTGCTGTATGACGAGTGCGGAACAAAGGTGAGCGTGAAGGAGTTTCTATTCAGAACGTTGGTGGAGAGTCAGAAAAACAGCTGGACGATTAAAGCCCAGTACGAAGGCAACTTTTACTACAACAGCTTCAAGCCGAAGAACATGCACCTCACTCTGCCAGACACATGGGAGAAGCTGGAGGAGGACTTGGGAAGAGCGGCAGAACGCGATGTTGTTCCGACGGGCTGCCGATACTTCAACGCCACCAACAAATGCAACGGTTGTCCGCTTTATGGCAGCGTTAACTGTGATGTGCATAGAGACGAGCGTGCATTTGAGAACATTATCGACCGTATCCGCAAGCTGAGGGGTGAGGGCGAATGAACATGACGCCATGCTGGATTTCCGAAATGCCCGGAGAAAAGACGAAAGCGCTGCTTATGGGTTTCTACCAAAAAGCGTGGACGCATGATGCATCGCCCCTAATCGGAGGGTTTCCCGCCGGGCAAATCGCGTACCCGGTCGCGGTCGTGCTGCTCGAATCGGGCAACATTGTGACCGTAAACGCTGAATGCGTGACTATCGACTCGCCCGCAGAACTGTTTGAGCAGTACGCATGGATGGATGGTGAGGCCTGATGGACAAAATCAAGCTGAAACCCTGTCCGTTTTGCGGCTCTACTGACCCGTTTATATTCACCTGCTCAACATGTGGCAGCGATGAGAAAAGATTCGGCTTCTATTGCTGGAACTGCAAGACAAAAGGGCCGCAGGCACCAAGCGAAGAGCTGGCGACAAAAGCGTGGAACAGGAGGGTGCAATGATTACCGATGAGAAGCGGCGCGAGGTAGCGAATAAGCTGCGCGAGCAGGCAGAAAGTAGTTGCTTCACGCTGATGCAGTGGTGGGATCATTTACAGCTCACAGTAATGGGCAAGGTATATCTCACGGCTCCTGAGAAGGTCTACCTTGCCATCGCCGACTTAATCGACCGTCCGATGTGCCACGACCTTGTCGAGCACAAACAAGACCCGTTCATCCCAGGCAAGCGGATGGTCGACGGCTACTTCCACTGCTCCGACTGCGGATGGGACGGACGGCTCTGGGAGCATATCGGCTTCGGGGACATGCTGGCCTACGAACCGATTCATTGCCCGAAATGCGGGGAGGAGATCAAGCGATGACCACCGAAGAGCTAGACGAGATCGTGTCGAGACTGAGGCGCACCTCCAACGACTCTCTCGGCGGTGAGAGCCTGCAAAAGGCACTCGCTAGGATCACCAAGGCTCCGGCAACGGACTGGCGCACCGTGATGCGCCGGATAGCGGAGCTTATCGACCGTGGCGTCTGCCATAACGGCTACAACAAAAACGTGCAGGACGCCTGCGATAACGGCTTCGAGTGCTCGGTCTGCGGCTGCAAGGTCGAGGACGAGGAGCATTACCACGTGAGCGGTACGTGGAACTTCTGCCCCAAGTGCGGCAAGAGAGTGTGGTCGAAAAATGAGTGACGTCTACAAGCTGACGCAGAAAAGCGTCTGGACAAACAATATCGGCAGACACACCACTTGGTATCTGCTGGATGAGCACAAGATGGGCTACTACATCGACTACATCGAGTGGACGGTGCAGCGAGACTGGGGGTTTCTCAGGCTGGATTCCGAGTGCATGGCCTTCCGCTACAACGGTAAGAAGGGCTGCGTGACCAGCTGGAGCGAAGTCGATACCGTTCTCGGCATGGAACCGCAGGAGGCATTCGAGACCATCTGCGAGCATCTCGGGATTAAGGTGAGATACCTCTAGCTGAAAAGGCCAGAACAATTATTTCCCCCAATAGAAAGGAATCTAACAAATGAATATCACCAAGCGAAGGGTCGCGTTCGTCGCGGCCCTCGTCGTATCCGTCCTCGCTATCGTCACGGTGTGCGGTCTGGCTGGCTGCTCATCGTGCAGCCGTTCGGTCAAGAGCATGAGCAGCGATTTCAGCGGTGGAATCAACCGTACCGTCACGCTCTACGACAACACGGGAAAGGAGATCAAGAGCTGGCACGGCAAGTTCGACATTGAATCGAACGACCAGGAGATTTTCTTTGACGATGCCCAAGGCAAGCGCGTGATTATCCAAGGCGGCATTGTCGTAAGTGAGGAAGATTAAATGAAGTTCTCATCCAACATTCAGGTAATCCAAGCCCAGTTTGACGGCCCCGAGCTGAAACCAATCTACGCCCATGGCGTTGAGGATGCCGGATGCGACCTCAAGGCGAACATCCCCAACCCAATCACCATCGAGCCTTGGAAATCGGTTTGGGTCGGCACGGGAGTGCATCTGGCGATGCCGGAGGGCATGTTCGCGCTCCAGGCACCGCGCTCGGGGCTCAGTTGCAACCACGGCATAACGCTCGCAAACGCACCCGGCATCATCGACCCCGGCTATCGCGGTGAGATTCGCTGCAAGCTGGTGAATCTGAGCGATGTGCCGTACACGGTCTATCCGCTGGAGCGCATCGCCCAGCTGGTGTTTCTGCCGTTCGTCAACGCCGTTTTCACTGAGGTGGACAGCCTGCCGGAAAGCTCGCGCGGCGAGGACGGTTACGGCAGTACGGGGGCGATGTGATGGCAGATCAGACGGGAAAGCGCTGCGCTACGTGCAAATTCGCCAAGAACCCGCACACGACCAAGAGCACCGTGGTCGAGGTCAAGTACCTGACGTGCTGGCACAACCTGCCGCACGAGTGCCAGCCGTGGAACAGGTGCAATTTCTGGGAGCCGAAGGAGACCGAGCGATGAGCGATCATCCCGAGATTATCGAGCCAATCAAGAAGATGTTCGACGAAATGCGAGATGCGACAGACAAGGCCACAAACGATGACAAAGAGCCGTTCATCCCACTCGGCCAAGTTGACGAATTCGCCAATCAGATAGTTGGCATCCACGACTTATCCGTTAAACGTGCCAACGCCGTCCGTGCTATCGGTTTCCTAGAAGGTTTCGGTGCGATGCTGTGGAATTTCGTCGGCCCTAACCTAGCGGACGAAGAAGTAGCGGAGTTCGAGAAGCGCGTCTCCGACATTGCCGCGTATATCGGCCTGCCGCCACGGGAGGACCGCTGATGTGTCAAGTGATGGGAGTCGACATGACTGAGAAAGAGGTAACGCTGACGAGGGATGCCGGGTGTCCCGAGCACTACAGGGGCGATGGATACATCACGTGCTCCCGTGCCATGAAGTCGGCGCTCGCCATGTGGCCTGCCGCCATGGCACTGTGCAGCACGATGTCCATCTGGTGGTGGTGCTGCGCCTTCAAGTACCTATGGAGGTGCGCGGTCAAGGGTGCGACGCTCAAGGACATCGACAAGGCAATCGACTGCCTGCGCAAGCTGCGCAAGGAGATCGAACCGTGCGTGAAGTCGCAGATGAAGGCCGACCGCATTGTCACCGGCAGTCAAGCAGCCGAACCAAAGCAGGATATAACGCTCGAAGAACGAATGTAAAACCAAAGAGAGGGAAAGGACAAGACAGATGGCAGGACATGAGACCGTGCGCTCGACCGACCTGAGCGCACTCCAGGGCATCTTCTTCGAGGAGCTGGACAACCTGATGTCGCTCGACATCAGCGGCGATGACGAGGCGATCGAGCGCGAGATCAACCGCGCGAAGGCAGTCTCAGATGTGGGGGCACGCGCCATCGAGAACGCGAATACCGCCGTGGGCATCATCCGCGCGCGCTCCGAGATGGCCGGCGCGAAGCTCGCGAGCGTCCCCGCGATGCTGAAGGCGTAGAAGCGATGAGCAGGGTCATGGCGAAGGCGGAACACGGGTGGCTTCTCGACATGGCCCCGCGATTCCGCTCATGGGACGATCTTCTCGCCTCATTCGAGTGCGCTTTCGGCTACCAGCCGAAGCGCCAGACCGCGCAGAGCTACATCTCGAGGCACGGCGTGAAGCTGATGAGCACCACCGTCCGATGGCTGGAGCATCCGGAGTTTGATGAGTTCCTGCGGGAATTCGTCCCCGGTCACAGCCAGGGAGAGATCATCGAGGAGTTCGATAAAAGGTTCGATATAAGGTTGAGGGTTTCGCAGCTCAAAGACCGCGAGTCGACGTTGGGCCTGAAGCAGGGCACGTTCGGCGGCAGGTTCGCGCCGGGTACCGTCCCGCCCAACAAGGGCAAGAAGCTGACCGACTACGTCAAGGACGAGCGGAAGCTGGCGAACATCAGGCGCTGCCAGTTCAAGAAGGGCGAGGAAGTCCACAACGAGTGCCCCATCGGAACGGAGCGCGTGAGCAGGGACGGCTATGTCGAGGTCAAGGTGCCCAAGGAGGATGCGGACGACCGCCCCCACGGATGGTGGAAGCCGAAGCACCGGCTCATCTGGGAGCAGGTCAACGGCCGAAAGCTCCAGAAGGGCGAGAGCGTGATGTTCGGCGACCGCGACATGACGAACTTCGACCCCGAGAACCTCGTGATGGTCACGCAGGTGCAGCGGCTTTTCATCAACAGGCACAATATTCCCTACCACGATGCCGAGTCGCTGCGCACCGCCGTTTCCATGGCGAAGCTGAACGAGGCCATCGTGACCGCCGAGCTGAGGCCGCGCAAGTGCCCGTGCTGCGGAAAGACATACAAACCGCAGTACAAGGCGCAGCGCACCTGCCGCGAGTGCCTGGACTCGGGGCGCAAGGCCAAACGCAGTTACGGTTTCGTCGCGTGCGCCAAATGCGGCGCGACATTCGAGAAGTTGAGCGCACGGGGGAAGTACTGTCCAAAGTGTCGCAAGAGGAACTACAGGAAGGAGAGATAGAAATGGAAGACCACAGCGACCTTCTGGACGCGCTCTCGGCGATCGACCCGTCCACACTCAGCTACCAGGAATGGCTTGACGTCGGCATGGCGCTCCACGAGAGCGAGCTCCCACTCGATGCGTGGGACGAGTGGAGCCGCAGGGACGCCGGCAGGTACCACGAGGGCGAGTGCGAGCGCAAATGGCGCGGATTCGGCTCGGGGCAGACCAGGGTGAAGTCGGGCACGCTCGCCAAGATGGCGACCGAGCGCGGATGGGTCCCCCCGCGTGCTTCCCAGGGGATGGGCGAGGCGCTGTCGTGGGACGGCGAGATCTCGACCGCGCTCATCGACCCTTCATGGGTCGAGCCGGTCGAGCTGCCCGAGACCGACAAAACGGGTCCCGAGGAGCTCGTCGAGTACCTCGGCCGCCTGTTCGACGAGGACGATGTGGTCGGCTACGTGTGCGAGAGCTGGGACCGCGAGGGCAAGTGGCTCCCCAAGTCCAAGGGCTGCTACTCGCGCACCGCCGGCGAGCTGATGCGCGAGCTGAAGAAGTACGGCTCCATCGAGCAGGCGCTGGGCGCCTACGACGACCGCGCCGGCGCATGGATCCGAATCAACCCGCTCGATGGCAAGGGCGTGGGCAACGCAAACGTCGCGGAATTCAAGTACGCGCTGGTCGAATCCGACACGCTGCCAAAGAAGAAGCAGCTGGCGCTCGTGCAGGAGCTGCAGCTGCCGTGCGCCGCCATCGTCGACTCGGGAAAAAAGAGCCTGCACGCCGTGGTGAAGGTCGACGCGCGGGATTACAACGAGTACCGCGACCGCGTCATGCGCCTGTACGACGTGTGCCGCAAGAACGGACTCGACCCCGACACCCAAAATAAGAACCCGAGCCGCCTGTCGAGGATGCCCGGTGCCATGCGCTCGGGCGAGCGGCAGCGCCTTGTGAGCGGTCCGTGCGGAAAGGCATCGTGGTCCGAGTGGTGGGACTGGATGCAGGAGATGACCGACGACCTGCCCGACCCCGAGAACTTGGCATCCGAATGGGATGATATGCCCGAGCTCGCGCCGCCGCTCATCGACGGGGTTCTCAGGCAGGGCCACAAGATGCTGCTCGCGGGGCCGTCCAAGGCGGGCAAGTCGTTCGCGCTCATCGAGCTGTGCGTGTCGATCGCCGAGGGCAAGCCGTGGTTCGGGTGGGGGTGCGCGCAGGGAAGGGTGCTCTACGTCAACTTGGAGCTGGATTCCGCGAGCTGCCTGCACCGCTTCAAGGACGTGTACAGGGCGCTCGGCTACGCGCCCGAGAACGTGGAGAACATCGACATCTGGAACCTGCGAGGACGCTCCGTGCCGATGGACAGGCTGGCACCGTCGCTCATCCGCCGTGCGCTCAAGACACGCCCCATCGCGGTTGTAATCGACCCGATCTACAAGGTCATCACGGGGGACGAGAACAGCGCCGACCAGATGGCGGCGTTCTGCAACCAGTTCGACAAGGTCGCCCAGCAGGTCGGCTGCGCCGTCATCTACTGCCACCACCATTCCAAGGGCCTGCAGGGACAGAAGCGCTCCATGGACCGCGCTTCGGGCTCGGGCGTTTTCGCGCGAGACCCGGACGCGCTGCTGGACATGACCGCACTTGAGCTGACCGAGGAGTGCACCAAGGCGCACTACGACTGGCGCAGGCAGCACGCGATCTGGGCCGCTTTCGACAGGTTTTTGCCGGAATGGCGCTCCGATGAGAAGTTCGTCGGCATCGATTCCGCCGATGACCTCCAGAAGTGGGCGAACGAGCCGGCAAACGGCGCGCCCATCGAGTTGCGCCGCGAACTGGAATCCATCCACGAGGGCTTGCAGGAATCGTCGCGCGGATGGGCTGCGTGGCGCATCGAGGGCACCCTGCGCGAGTTCCGCAGCTTCAAGCCGAAGAACCTGTGGTTCGAGTACCCGGTGCACCTGCCCGATGAGACGGGTGCCCTGGCGGACCTGAAATGCGAGGGCGAATACGACCCGAGGGCTAGCCGCTCCAAGGGAAGGGAAGCATCCCAGAAGGCCTTCAAATCGGAACAGCAGCAGAAGGTAAACCTGATCCGCGAGGCCATTGAGCAGTGCGCCGAGGACGGGGTTGAGCCGACAAGGGTCAACGTGCTCGAGCGCATCGGCGAGGTCGAGTTCAGGGGCAAGCCCTTTGACATGAGGGCACTGAAATACGCAACTGGAAACAACGCAAAATGGAGTCCGTTCCGAGTAAAGGAAGGCACTGATTTGCTCTATGACAAGAACAATCAGGCGCTTGATTTCGACGGCGAAATCGACCTTTCTGACTAGGTTCTGATTTATATAACCTACGGGGTACAAACCCTAGGTATTACAGGTTTGTATGGGTACAAAAACAGGGGTACAAACCTATTACTACGTAATAGGGGTTTGTACCCTACACCCAAGGGTGAGTACAGACACGTGCGTGCGGGCTAAAGCCGCGCCCGCACTCGTACGCGGGTGGCTAACGGTCTGTACACACCCCCGCGGTGTAAACGGGAATTCCGCGTTTCGCCGCTTTTCAAAATTTTCGACAACTGAATCAAACGAGAGGGGTTCGTTATGAAATTCGACCCATGGACATTCGTCGGCTATCTGGTCGCGCTGGCGCTGGTCGCGCTCGGGCTGCTGCTCATCCTGTGGGGCTGCCTCGCCGTGATCGCGCAAATCAGGGGGCTCTGCTGATGGCGGGGGAGTGGTCGGCGTTTCTCGCCATGGCCGTGCCCACCGTCACGCACAACGACCTCATCCCGTTCAGGCGCAAGGGCAAGCTCGGCATCCGCAAATCAGACGAGCTGAAGGAGGCCGAGGACAGGATCATCGCCCGCATCATCGCCAAGGGCGTGCCGGACAAGCCGCTCGGCGGTGCGCTGAGACTGCACGTGACATGGTGCTTCCACGTGACCAGCAACCACCGACAGGGCGAGCCGCACACCGTGAAGCCCGACACCAGCAACCTGCTGAAGACGCTCGAGGACTGCCTGACCAGATGCGGGGTGATCAGGGACGACTCGCTCATCTGCTCGCACGATCTGACCAAGGGATGGTCGGACCCGCAGGGAATCTACGTCCGCGTCGAGTGCATCGGTCTCGATTCGGGGGACGGCACCGCGACCATGGGCACGGACAGATGAGAGGGAAGGGACACATGCAATGGGAGGAAATAGCGCGGGCCGCGTGCAGACGCGCAGGTTCCACAGGCTCAAGGCGGAGTTCTTCGCCAAATGCCGGGCCGAGCGCCCGGTGTGCTGGCTGTGCGGTCAGCCCATCGACTACTCGGCGGACCCCGGCACGACCGCCGACTCGCTGACGCTGGACCACCGCGTGCCCGTGAGCAAGCGGCCTGACCTGCAGGAGGATCCGGCGAACTTCGAGCCGGCGCACTTCGCGTGCAACTCGAGGCGGGGCAACGGCGAGCCGCCCGTGAGCCTGGGAGTGCTGAGCCGCAAGTGGACAGCGGACTGAGGGGGAGGGGCGGTAGGCGATCTGCCTGCGGGTTTGGCGGACTACCATCCGCGTGTGCCTTCTTCCTCTCTCCCCGACATTCCGATTTGGAATAACCGCAGGTAGAGGGGTGTTTTTGATTGATGTTCGGGGAAGATGCCCCGAAAAGCCGGCGGACGAGGTGATTTTGGATGAAGTTGGATGAACTTAAGGGCTTCTCAGAGACGTTTGAAGATGCCGTTTTGCACGCCGACTGGCTGAGAGACCAGTACGGCAATATCGCACCGAAATTCGTGGCTACAGTCCGTCTGGGGCGGTCTTTAGCGAAGAAACTCGATAAGCTTGAGCAGCACGACTGGATAAACGCCGCCGACAAGCCCGACACGACCACCGTGAGCCAGTACCTGAAAGTCCTGGACGCGCTGAAGCTCAACCCGAGCTGCGACAAGTCCATCAAGGCCGAGCCGCAGAGGAAGAAGACGAGCTCGCTTGCCGCATTCACCTCTGGATTCAAGGTCGTGAACGGCTGATGGGCGCACTCCACGCCAAAGTGGAAGAGAAGGGTTACGCCGAGCCGCGAATCTGGACGAAGCCGCTGCGCGAGCTCACGCCCGAGACCTCGCTCGGCTTCGAGGTCATCGACTACGCCCGCGAGGTGCTCCACGTGGAGCTGCGACCTTGGCAGAAGTGGCTGCTCATCCACGCGCTCGAGCTGAACGAGGACGGCAGCTACCGATTCAAGAAGGTCATCGTCCTCGTCGCCCGACAGAACGGCAAGACGATGCTCGCGAGCGTGCTTTCCAGCTGGTGGCTGTTCGTCGACTCGCAGCGCCATCCCGAGCGCGTGCCTCCCGTTAAGTTTAAGATCGTCGGCACCGCCCAGAACCTCGACATCGCGCGTGAGCCCTGGTCGCAGGTTCGCCTATGGTGCAACCCGGAGCCGCCGAGCGAGGCCGAATCGGAAGTCGCGATAGCCGATTTGCAGGATGCGACCAACAAGGTCTCGGACACCAACGGCAAGGAGTACATTCAGGCGGCATCGCTGGCGCACTACGAGATTCGCGCCGCCAAGAACGCCCGCGGCAAGCCCGCCGCCCGCGTCCTCATGGACGAGCTGCGCGAGCAGGAAAACTGGGTCGCATGGAACGCCACCTCACAGACCACGAAATCCTTTTGGAGCGGTCAGCTCTGGGGAATCTCCAACGCCGGCGATGCGAAGTCGGTCGTTCTCGCCGCTCAGCGCAAGGCCGCACTCAAGGTGGTCGCCAGCTGGGAGAAGCTTGTCGAGAAGCGCGGGATGGACCCGTTCGAGTGGGCAGACAAGCACGACAACGCGATAGGCATCTTCGAGTGGTCGGGCCGTGACGGCTGCGAGCTTGACAGCGACGAGGACCTCCTGCAGGCGAACCCCTCGTGCGGCTACGGCGGCATGACGCTCAAGTCCCTAAAGTCCGACATCGACGGCATGACCGAGGCGTCCTACCGTACCGAGGTCCTGTGCCAGTGGGTCACGGCCGACGTGGACCCTTACGTGGATGTCGAGACGTGGGAATCGCTCACCGACAACGACAGCCGAATTCCCGAGGACGAGCGCGTGGTGCTCGCCATCGACACCAGCGAGGACCGCAAGACGACCTACATCGCGGTCGCTGGAGCGAGGGGCGACGGCCTTGATCATGTCGAGGTCATCGCTCGCCGAGACGGCAACCTGTGGGTGTCGAAATACCTCAAGTCCGTGCAGAAGGCATGGGGCATCGACGAGGTCGCCCTGCAGTCGAAGGGATGCCCTGCGGGGGACTTCCGCGACATGCTTGAGGAAGAAGGATGGACGGTCCATGCCATCGAGGGCAGCAAGCTCGGCTCCGTAGCAGGCAGCTTCAAGGATGCAGTACTCGACGGGACCATCCGCCACACCGACCAGCCGGTTCTCACGCAGCAGCTCAAGTGCGCCGTGACGCGAAAGCTCGGCGAGGTCGATGTCTGGACGCGCAGGGCATCGCAGGGTCAGATCTCGGCGGTGGTCGCCGCGAGCGAGGCGCTCTGGGCGTTGCGCAACTGTGAACGACCGGAGCCCAAGGCCAAGCCTTCGCCCTATCCGCTGACGATTATCTAGGAGCTGACACATGCGATTTTCCGACCGCATCAAGGCGGCTTACGATGGCTTCACGGGCAAATCCGAGACTGCCGAGAATGCCGCCAAGCAGTCCGAGACCACCGCGCAGCACGCTGTTCCGTATGCGCCGATGGTTTCCCCCGGTCTCGCCGAGGACATCGCATTCGGCGATTACGACCGCCGCGACCTGTGGGCCGCCGAGTACAGCGTGCGCATGGTGGTCGATTTCGTGGCGAGCAAGATCGCGGCGCTGCCCTTCCATGCGTACCGCGTGAAGCCGAACGGCGACCGCGAGGAGGCTCCGAACTCCGAAATCGGCAAGCTCATCGCGGACCCCAGCTACGTTGCGAACGAGACCCGTTACCGTCTCATCCACTCGCTGGTGGTCGACATGATGCTCAACGACCAGTGGCTGATGCTGCTCACGATGGACAACGACTACGACTACCGTCTTCGCCGTATCCCGTACGGCACTTATTCCGTGCAATATAACGCGCTCGCGGAGCCGACGGGAGTCCAGATCACGCTGCCCAAGGGTCAGGTCAACTACGAGCTGCCGAACAAGAACGTCCTGCTGTCACTCGGCTACCCCGGCGCGGTCGGCAACCCCAAGCCCATGTCCGGCGCTTTGGGGCCGCTTCTCACCGAGGCTCGCGAGCTGGCGAGCTATCGCCGCTTCATCGCCCAGAACGGCGGTCGCATCCCCGCCTACGTCAAGCGACCCGCCGGTATGCCGTGGGCGAGCGAGAATGCGCGGAATGACTTCATCCAGGGCATGCGCGCCTACCGCAAGGGCGGTGGCAAGGACGGCGGCTGGCCCCTGCTCGAGGACGGCATGGAGATCGTCACGGTCGATGCATTCAAGCCCGTCGACATGGCCGACCTCGATGCACGCGACCGTATCGGCATCGCCGTGTGCAACGCCTATCACATCTCGCCTGAAAACGTCGGCATCCGCACAGGCAACAAGTCGAGCGTGGAAGCCTACAAGGACAAGCTGTGGAATGTCGAGCTGTCCCCATACGTCGTCCAGCTCGAGCAGCAGCTGAATCAGGTCATCCCCAAGGCGGTCGGCGAGGAGGACGTCTTCATCCTCGCGAACATGGATGCGCAGCTGCGGGGTACCCCCAGCGAACAATACAAGGCGCTGAGCACGGCGACGGGCCGTCCGTTCATGTCCCTGAACGAGGGCCGACGCAAGCTCAACCTTCCCGCCAAGGATGACGGCGACGAGGTAATCGTCCCGCTCAACGTCACCCAAGGCGGACAGCCGTCCCCGCAGGACGGCGGTACTACCCAAAACGCCCAGACGGGCGCGAGCCCGAACGGGAGGTAACAAGATGAGCAAGCTCGATTTCCTCAATTTCGAGGTCAAGGCAGTCCCCGAGGAGGAGGGCGTGTTCGAGGGCTACGCCTCCACGTGGGAGCGCGACCTTATCGACGACGAGATCACCAAGGGCGCGTACGCCGAGACGCTTTCCGCCGACTACCCGGACGGCGGCGCGGGAATCCCGCTCTACTGGGGCCACAACTACGATTCCCCGCTCAACTGCATCGGCGAGTCCCTTTCCGCATGCGAGGACGATAAGGGCCTGAACGTCAAATTCAAGTTCGACCTCGACACCGCCGAGGGCAAGAAGGCGTACGACCTGCTCAAGCGCGGCCTCGTGCACCAGATGTCGGTCGGCTTCCTCGCGCAGAAGACCGCCTGGGTCAAGGACGAGGGCGACCAGTGGTCGCACCGCCGCATCGAGAGGATCAAGCTCTTCGAGGTCTCCGTGGTGCCCATTGCCTGCAACCAGCAGGCCGAGGTCACCGACGTCAAGAGCGGTCGCGCCATCTCCAAGGACAACGAGTCCCTCATCCAGCAGGCCATCGGGTGCCTGCAGGATGTGCTCAAGAATGTCGGCTCCGATGACGATTCCGATGAATCCGACGAGACCGATGAAAAGGCTCATGCACTTGCCGAGCGCAAGTCTGAGATAGCAGAAATCGCCGAATACCTCGGCGGAGCAGTCACCGATTAGGAGGACAAAACATGCGCATTAAGGAGCGTATCGCCGCCGAGAAGAAGGCGGCACAGGACATCCTCGCCAAGGGCGAGGAGAACCTCACCGATGAGGAGTTCGAGCAGCTGAAGCAGCACGTCTCCGAGGCCAAGAAGCTTGAGGAGCGCGCCGCCCTGCTCAAGGACGGAGCCGAGATCCTCGACACCGCCGCCGAGGGCAAGAACCTCGAGCAGAAGAAGGAGGAGAACGCCGTGACCGCGAAGAGCATCGGCGAGCATTTCGCCAACGAGCTGAAGGCCAAGGGCCTCACGGTCGCCAAGGCCAAGACCGTCAACTTCGAGACTTCCGAGTTCAACGTCAAGGCCGCTGCCGACGTGAACCTCACCGGCGGCGCCACCGGCTCCAACGCCCCGTACCTCACCGAGATCGACGAGCCCGTCTTCGCCACCCGCCAGGACCTGCTCATCGTCAACCTGTTCGGCACCGGCACCATGGGCGGTCAGGTGCTGAAGTACCCGGTCTACGGCAAGCTCGAGGGCAAGCCCGGCGAGACCGCCGAGGGCGCAGCCGCCGCACACACCCATTTCCCCGACCCCACCTGGGAGAACGACACCCTCCACTCCATCACGGACCTGTGGGAGATCACCGACGACATGATCGATGACCTGCCCTATATCGTGTCCGAGATCAACGACCACAACGACTACGAGTTCGACCTGGTCAAGGAAGACAAACTCTGGAACGGCGACGGCGCCAGCGACAACATCAAGGGCCTTGTCGCGCGAATCCCGTCCGACTCCGTCATCGCCAGCACCAGCACCGAGCCGCTCGAGGACCGCATCTTCACGGCAATCACCATGATCAAGAAGAACGTCAACCGCACGGCTGACGGCCTTGTCATCAACCCCGAGGACTACAAGACCCTGCGCCTGAAGCGTGACAAGAACGGCCAGTACTACGGCGGCGGCTTCTTCCTGCCGCCCTACAACGGCACCGGCACCCTCGTTATCCAGCAGACCCCGTGGGGCCTTCCGACCGTGGTCACCCCGACCCAGGCGAAGGGCAACTGCGTGGTCGGTGCCTTCAAGACCGGCAAGGTCTTGTCCCGCGGCGCGCGCACGCTGAAGACCAGCGACTCCCATAAGGAGAACTTCGGCTCCGGCATTACCGCCTTCCGCCTGAAGGAGCGCTGCACGCTGCAGGTCAAGTACCCGTACGCCTTCGTCAAGGTGTCCACGGACGAGAGCAAGGTCGTCGCGCAGTCCGACGATTCCGGCGTCGCGGTACAGTCCGATGAGCCCGTAGCCGATACCGTGACCGCCAAGACCGCCAAGGCCGCGAAATAGCCTCGGCTGACTGATTGGAAGGGGGCATCATGACCGAATCTTTCCTCGGCGACCATACCGACTACAGCGGGCTCGATGCCCCCATGTTCAACGCCGCCGCCGTGAGCGCCATCCGCGGCTACTGCGGGTGGCATATCGCGCCGTCGATGGTGCTGTCCGGCAGGGTCGGCTCCGCTGGCGGCAAGATCATCCGCATCCCCGCGCTCAACGTGACCGAGATCACGAAGCTCGCGCTGAGCGACGGTACCGACCTTCTGGACGGTGCCCAGTGGAATGCTTACGGCCTTATCGAACTGGCGGCGCCCGTCGCGCCGTGCCTGAGCGGCATCGAGTACACCGTCACCGCCGGGTTCAACCCCGAGGACGTTCCAGACCTCATCGCGATCGCGCTGCAGGTCTCCCGACGAGCGGCGAGCGCCCCCGCGGGCACCGTGCGCTCCCAGAGCGTCAACGGCGCTTCGGTGAGCTATGCATTCAGCGGTTCCGGTGCGACTTCCATCCAGCTCATGCAGGACGAGCGCGAGATTCTTGACAGGTACAGGATTGCGAGGCTCCCGTGATCGGCTCTGATTTCGGCGATTTCGGTCGACCGCTCAAGCGCCTCCGCGCACCCCTTGTGGAAGACCCGTACAACCCCGCGCGCACCGTGCCCGACTGGGACGGCGAGGTCGATAAGCTCGTGTTCAGCGGCTTCATCGCCACGGCATCATCGGTCATGGCGCCGGATGGCGCACGCGAGCAGGCGGTAACAGCCGTCACGCTCACGGTGGCTGACCCCACGGTCGACATCAGGCGCGGCGACCGAATCAAGGACGGCTCGCACGTCTACACGGTGGATGTCGTCCCGTCCGTCGATGCCAACCCGTTCACTGGTTGGCAGCCGACCCTCGAGGTCGGCCTTCAGGAGGTGGAAGGCTGATGCCGGCAGCAGGCCAGACAAAAGTCAAGTTCAACGACAAGTTCTTCGATGACATCCTCCACAGCGCGGGCGTGGAGAACATGTGCCTGTCCAAGGCGCAGCAGGCGCTTGCCAACGTACGAGCGACCGCGCCCGTCGACACCGGCGCGTACCGCGATGGGTTCCGCATCGAGGTCCATAAGGCGGCGCACCGAAACAGCTACCGCGTGGTCGGTCACGACTGGAAGACGATTTTGCTCGAATCCAAGGGCGGCTATCTCGCCCGAGCCCTGAAAGCGGTGAAGTAGATGCAGATGGTTGTTCCCCCCGATCTGGAGCTTTTCCTTTGCGGGTATCTCCGCGCCGTCCTCGGCACGCAAATCGAGGTCGACAATCGCGAGCCGTCAAACTTCGACGGCAACACGCCGTATTGCGTGGTTCGCGACGATGGGGGTCAGAAGACCGGGCTCACCACCTTCGACCGCTCGGTCGGCGTCTCGATCTATGCGGGGAACCGCCAGAGCACACTCAAGGCCGGAGAGCTTGCCCGACGTGCCTTCGCCGCGCTCACGTCCCCGACCATCGCCTACGAGAAGGGGTCTCCCATCGCAGCGGTCATCGATGACGGATGCAACGGCCCGTACCGAGTGACGGACCAGCACGATTCGAGCAAGTGCTACATGACGGTCGAGTACTCGGTCGTCGGAGTAATTGAGGATTAAGGTTAGGGCTTTGCCCTGGAAAGGAGCCTGCAATGGCTAAAGACAAGCAGGGTAACGACCTCGCAAACGTAGGCGTGCCCGTAACCGGTGCAATCTGCATCGTCCCGTACGCCGAGGCAAACGTCATCACGCGCACCATGATCGGCAAGAAGAACGCCACGCCGAAATTGCCCGAGGTCTACGCCCGCGCCACCTCCTGCCTCGGTCTCATCGCCGGAGACGGAGCACCGCAGGATTCCACCGAGAAGGGCGACCCCATCGAGTTTTGGCAGGGGGGCTACACCCTCAACGGCGAGACGAAGATCTACACGGCCTTCACCATCGCCGAGGACACCGACCTCGCACGAGAGTTCTGCTTCGGCGAGAAGCCCGATGCCGATGGCGTCATCGCGGTCGACACCTACACGCCCGATACCAAGTGGATGGCGTACGAGGAGATCACCTACAAGAACGGCAACGTCGACCGCCGCGCCGGCGTCATCAAGGTGACCGCCAACGAGCCGGGTCAGGCCGAGCGCGGGTCCGTCCTCGGTCGCGCCGTCACCGTCGAGTGGGTACGCGACGACCTCTACGGGGGCAAGGCCTACATCGAGGCGCACTGCACGCCCGCCGACGTGGCCGCCACCCCTCACCAGGCTGCCGGCGGCAAGAATTCCTAAGCGAAACACAGCTTTCCCTTCTCTCGTTGGGCATCGCGCTTCGGCGCGGTGCCCTTTTTTTATCGGGGGACCCCGGCCGAACAATGGTCCTTGTCACAAGAGGCCATTCGAGAGAAGGGAAAGTCGAGATGGCTGAAGAGAAAGAGTTCGAGCCGACCATCGAGGACTTCGAGAACTGGACAGAGGAGAAGGAGCAGGCCGAGTTCGAGCGCATCGCCAACGCAAATGAGGTCAAGTACGTCATCGGCGACAGCACGCTGTTCGTCCGCACGTCCGCCGGCAACGTCTACCGCCTGCCCATGTGCCCGAGTTACGCCGAGGTCTCTGCAATCCAGAGCGGTACCGATGACGATGCCTTCGAGCACCTCTGCACGCTCATCGAGGGCGGCAAGGGCGGCACCGATGCCGTCGAGCGCTTCAAGGCCGAGCCGCTCCAGACGATGGTCAAGATCCTCGAGGTCTTCGGCGAGAAGCTGGCTAAGACCCAGGGGGCGACCCTGGGGGAATAGCCCGCTTCATCGCCGAGCTTAAGGAGAACGAGGACGCCGCGAGGGCAGATTTCGCGGCAAGGGGATGGAGCCTGCAGGCCGACCTCGGAGGCAGGCTCCGCTATGCGGACGCGATCGCGCTGTTCGGGGCGCTCTCCGGAGACCCCTCGACTTCGACGGGGGCGCACGTGGCCGGGCTTAAATACCCGACCAGCTTCGCCGACATGTTCATCGTGGCGGCGCTGACGCAGAACAAATTCCCATCTCCCATCCCGACCGAGGAAGAGCAGTTCCGCGCTGCCTCCTTCAAGGCCTCTGGCGATGAAGCGCAGAAGGCGGCAGAGAACATGGCGCCGCTGTTCGCTTCGCTTTACGAGTAACGAGATCGGGGGAGATCGCGCATGTCATCTGAGGTCGGTTCCGCACATATTTCGATTTTCCCCGTGATGACGGGCTTCCGCTCAAAGGTCAACAAAGAGGTAAAGTCGACCGGAGACGAAGCCAGCAATTCTTTCAAAAGCGCATTCAGGAACGCCGGCGGCATCAGCGGTCGGCAGCTCGGAAAGCAGCTGAAGGAATCCTTCGCCGCATCCTCCAAGGGCCTTGCCGGCGATGCCCTCAAGGTCTTCACCGATGACGTGAGGGCCGCGACCAACGAGCTGAGCAAGGCTCGCATGAAGCAGGCGGACGATGCCGGGCGCGTCCGTGTGGCCGAGATGAGGTTGCAGGATGCCATCGCCAAGTACGGCGAGGGCTCCACGCAGGCAGTCGCCGCCGAGGAGCGCCTGGCATCCGCACGCCGTAAATCAGAGCAGAGCGCCGCCGCCGTCAAGGCCGCCACCGAGAAGCTGAACATCGCCAACGAGTTCGCCGCCAAGGCGCAGCAGGAGTTGGCCCAATATGCGGACCAATCGTCCAACTCCTTCGCTCGCGCCGCCAAGAACTTCCTTGCCGGCGCCAAGTCGCTGGACGCAGGTAAGAACTCCGCTTCCGGTATGGCGGGCGCCCTGGGTTCCCTCGTCCGCGCCGCATCCGGCATCGACATGTGGGGGCCGATCGCGGCAAAGGCGACAACCGGTCTCACCGAGATAAAGGCGTCCATCGGCGAGTTCGCCAGCAGTGCCAAGAGCAAGATGCAGATTGCCGCAGCCGAGATCGGGAACTCCATCTCGGACGGCCTGTCACGCGCCGGAAGCAAGGTGCAGACGGTCGTCGGCAATATCGCGTCAAGGCTTCCGCAGCCGATTAAAAACGCGTGCTCGACCGCGCACACGTGGTTCTCAAATGTCGAGACGGCGGCGAAGTCCGTCTTCGACAGGCTGCCGGATTTCGCCAAAACGGGCATCGAGGGCGCGAAGAGCGCAATCTCATCCGGCTTGTCCGCGCTCGGCAACATCGGCTCCGCCGCCGCCAGCGCATTCAAGGGCGTCTCCACGGCAATCGTGGGAGTCGCAGCGGGCGCGACCGTGGCGCTCGGCAAGATGGCCGTCACCGGCGGCTTCAGCCGCGCCCTCAGCATCGAGGACGCTCGCGCGAAGCTCAAGGGCCTCGTCCACGACGCCGACAGCATCGACGAGATCATGAACAACGCCCTCGCATCGGTCAAGGGCACGGCATTCGGCCTGGGCGACGCCGCCACCACGGCGTCGCAGCTCGTGGCATCCGGCGTGAAGCAGGGCGACCAGCTCACGAGCGTCCTCAAGACGGTCGGCGATTCCGCGCAAATCTCAGGCCGAGACTTCACGGAGATGGGTTCCATCTTCTCCAAGGTGGCGGCATCCAACAAGCTTCAGGGCGAGCAGGTCAACCAGATCCTCGACTCAGGCATCCCGATCCTGCAGTTCCTGGCGAAGCACTACGGCATCACTGCCGAGGAGGCCCAGAAGATGGTCTCCTCCGGCAAGGTCGACTTCGAGAACTTCGCAGCCGCCATGCAGGAGAACCTCGGCGGCGCGGCGCAGTCCGCGGGCGGCACCTTCAAGGGCGCGATGGCCAACGTCAAGGCAGCTTTGAGCCGTCTCGGCGAGAAGGCCATGACCCCCGTCCTGAACGGCCTGCGCGACATCTTCAACGCCGCCATCCCCCTGGTGGATGCCGTGACCACGAAGCTGACCCCCGTCTTCGAGCAGTGGGGAGACCTCGTCTCCAACACCATCGCGCCGATGATCGTTGGCGCTTTCGAGAAGATAACCGCCGTTCTCAACGGAGACGGTTTCTCTGGCTTCTCCAACGGCATCATGGCAGCAATCCCTATCGTCGGTTCCCTCGTCGCCGCTGTCGGCGGCACGGGTCTTCTCGGCGTCATCGGCGACCTCGTCAAGAACATCCCGTTTGTCGGCACCGCGCTGTCCGGAATGTGCGGCGAGTCCACACTGCTCGCCAAGGCCGTTGGCGTCCTCGGCGGTCCTCTCGGAATAATCCTGTCGCTCATCACGGGACTGGTCGCAATCAGCCCCCAGCTTCAGGAGACCTTGGGACAGGTAGCCGGTACCGTCGGCACGGCGCTCATGGATGCCTTCGGCACTTTGGCCCCTGTCCTTCAGGAAATCTTCGACAGGCTGATGCAGGCCGCATCGGAAGTCTTCCCGGTACTTATCGAGTGCATGAGCCAGATCTTCACTACTATCGGCAATGTGGTGGCTCAGCTGGCTCCGGTCGCCGCCGAAATCCTACAGCCGCTGCTCGACTGCATCTCCCAGCTCATCGAGCCGCTGACCAACATCCTGACGGTAATCCTGCCGCCGCTGACCAGCCTGCTTGACGGCCTGATCATTTTGGCCGGCAGCGTCCTGTCGTTCGTCGGCCAGCTGGTCGCGGGAATCGAGTCGCTGCTGCTGCCCGTCATCACGGCGGTCATCCAGGGCATCTCCGACCTGCTGACCAAGTGCAGCCCGTGGCTCGACCAGCTCGGCTCGACCTTTGAGACCGTCATGGATATCATCGGCGATGCGCTTGAGGTGGTCGGCGGCGCACTCAACCAGTTTATGTCCGTCGCAGGCTACGTAATCGGGCAGGTCGTCCAGTTTTTGGTGAGCACTCTTGAGCCTGCCTTTGCGGCGATGGCCCCGTTCATCTCCGGAATCGTCGCGTCCGTCAACCAGGTGATTTGCTCGATTGCACAGATCGTGCAGGGTGTCGTCAATTTGGTTGCCGGGTTGATTTCCGGCGATTGGTCCCAGGCCTGGGAGGGCTGCAAGCAGATCGCCAGCGGAGCCGTCGGTGCACTCGGCGGCATCCTGAGCGGAATTTACAACGCCGCGATGGCTGCAGTCTCGGGTGCCGGGACGTGGCTTTGGAATGCCGGCAGCCAGATCATAGCCGGTCTCTGGAACGGCATCTCGGGTGCCATCGGCGGCCTGTACAACAACATTAGGAATGCGCTCTCGGGCTTGGTCGACGAGGCGATGAGCGCGCTCGGCATCCACTCGCCGTCGCGCGTCTTCCGCGACAAGGTCGGTAAGTTCATCCCGTCCGGCATCGGCGTCGGTATCAAGCGGAACACCCCGGCGCTGCTCTCCGATGTCGACAGGATGACCGACGCCCTCGTCGACCGCGTGAGCGGCGCGTCCGTCGCCATGGACGTTGCTAGCGGTATGTCGCTCGGTGCGTCCGCAAACGGCGCTCAGGGGGCATCTGGTGGCGCTGGCGGTCTGTCTGTGGACGACATCGTGCTCGCAATCGTCACGGCACTCAGCAAGATCGGCGCGCTCAAGCTCGATGTCGACCTCAAGACGCTCGCCATGCTGCTCGCGCCTTGTATCGACTCTGAGCTGGGCAAGCGCGACGCAATGGAGGTCTAAATGGCTGATTCTAGGCTAGGTATCTACTCGCGCAATAGGATGTTCGTCGATGACGGCACGGTCACCGTGAACGGCGTCAGGCTCGGCGACATGGGGTGGTATCTGACCTCTGCGCCAGAGGTCGATGCCGTCTCGTTCGACACGTCCTACACGACCGTCACCGGGGCCCATGGCTCCCGTGACCTTTCGCTGACGGACGGCAGCGGTCTCGCCTATGCCGGCAGGCGCACGGTGACGCTCCACCTGCGCACGGTCGGCACGTGGCAGGAGGCGGTCAAGTCCAAGGTCGCGCTCGGCTCCATCATGGGCCGCGACGCTCGCATCACGTGGCGCGCGCTCCCCGGCGATTTCGTCGGCAGGCTCGAATCGTCCAGCCCCGGCGAGGTCTGGCAGGGCGGCGTGTTCGCCTACTGCGAAATCGACCTGACGATGAGCGCCATGCCCATGCTGTACGGCAGGAAAACGGCGGTGAGCGGTACGAAATTGACCGTGAGCGGCAATTGCCGGGTGTTCCCGACGTTCACCGTTAAGCTCAAAACCGAGAAGAAGCTGAAGATCTCCCGCGCGGACGGCGTGTTCATCGAGGTCGATGCCGAGAGGAACTTTGCCGCCGGTGCCATCGCCACCATCGAGACATCGCCGACCAAATCGCGCGGCGTGTACATCAATGACGTCTTGACCTGCCCGACGCTCACATCTGATTTCTTCGACCTGCCAGTAGGGGACTCGACCATCACAGTGGTCGGTGCAAGCAGCATCACGACATCCTTTGAGCCGCTCTGGCTCATCCCCTAGGAGACGGTCAGATGTCAAAGAGATTCATCCATTTCAGCCGCTTCGGTGCATACCTCGGCGAGCTCACGCCGATGCAGGCAACGCGCACGCGCAATGTCGACCAGTGTGGCGTGGACAAGGTCGAGCTCGTCCTGCTGGACAACAGCGTCGATAAGTACGACCGCATCGTATTCTGTGATTCCATGGGGCGCACGTGCGAGTGGATCGTCATGTCCTCGCGCGAGTCGAGGGCGAAGAGCGTGCCTATCTGCACCGTCAACTGCTACGGCTCCATGCAGGAGCTATCGCGACACTTCATGTCGACGCTACGCCGCGGCTCCAACGACACGCCAGCACAGGCGCTCGCTAAAGCACTGGAAGGCACCAGATGGTCGGTAGGCCAGTGCGACGAGGGCCGCGGCGAATACAGTGTCTACCATCAATCATCGCTCGCTTCCGTCAATGACATCGCCAATGCCTATAAGATGGAGGTCGAGCCGGTAATCCAGCTTTCAGCTGGCGGCAACTCCATCGCCAAGCGCTCGGTTCGTCTGGTCAGGCGCCTAGGCCGCGCCAACACCGCGCTGCGCCTCGATTACGGCAGCGGGCTGTCCGGCATCGACCGAGTGCTGTCCGCAGATGACGTGGTGACGCGCCTGTACTGCTACGGCAAGGGCGTGCAGACAACGGACGCCGACGGCAACGAGACGGGCGGCTACTCGCGCAAGATCACATTCGCCGACATCAACGGCGGCAAGGAGTACATCCAGGATGATTCACTGCTCGAGGTCTGGGGCGTGCCAGGCCCAGATGGGTCGCTCGTGCACACCGAGGGCATCTTCGAGGACGGAGACTGCGAGGACAAGGCGACGCTTCTCGCCGAGGGCAGGGCGGCTCTCGCCGAGCGCTCGAAGCCAATCGTGAGCTACGAGGGCGCGGTCGAGGCCCTCGGTCGCGCGGGATTCGATGCCAACGCGTGCGACCTCGGCGACAACCTCCAGATGGTCGACACGACATTCCCCAAGCCGCTGCGCCTGAGCGGTCGCGTTTTGGAAATCGTTGAGGACCTGCTCGGTGACGGCTCTCCGTCCACCGTGAAGGTCGGCAACGTCATCGAGGGCATCGTCAAGCGCTCAGATCGCGTGCAGCAGACAATCGACCGCCTGACCAGCAGTGCCGGCAGCTGGGACAGCGCCGCCACGCTCGGCAGCGCCTATCTTGACGGCCTTATCGACGGCCTGAACAAGGTGATGAACGAGACCGGCGGCTACACCTACATCAAGCCCGGCAAGGGGCTGTTCGTCTATGACAAGCCCGAGAACGATAATCCGACCATGTGCATCCAGATCGGCGGCGGCTATTTCCGCATCGCCGACGGCAAGAATTCCGACGGCACGTGGAACTTCCGCACGCTCGGCAACGGCCATGGCTTGGTGGCCGATGCAATCGTCTCCGGCACTATCAGCGCCAACTTGATCAAGGCCGGCACCATTCAGGACAAGAATAGCAAGAACTACTGGAACCTCGATGCCAGCGAGGTTCACCTCGGCCCCGGCGCGACGCTCGATGACAAGGACATCGCCACGACCGACACCGTGGTCAAGTCCACGGTGAAGCTCTACGCTAGAAATCAATCGGACAGCGTGCCGCCGATTAATGCGCAGAACCCAGAGCTTGGATGGTCTGGGGACATACCGCAATGGTCGAACGGCTATTTCATCTGGGAGATGGACCGTGTTACCTACGGTGACGGCTCGGTCAGCCATTCCACGCCTGTCCTCGTTGCCGCACTGAACAAGGCGAATCAGAGCGCGTACGATCTTAATAAGTCCCTTAGCGACCTCGACACCACGGTCAACGACCTCGCCACAGACGGCGTGGTCACCGAAGCTGAGAAGGCCGCGATCAAGAAGATCCAGCAGACCATCGATAAGGAGAAGGACGAGCTGACCACACAGTTCAACAGCCTGAAGTCCAACAAGTCGTTGAATCAACAATTCCTCGGCAATGTCCTAGGCCCATCGTTCAATTCTGCTTTCGGCACAGGCGGCTCATACGGATCGCTCAACACCGCCATCTCGGATGTGCTCAAGTGCACCACGAAAGAGGCGCTGGACGGCGCCATGGCTACCTACAAGTCCTGCTACAACACGCATTCGAACAACGTCAACACATATATCGCCGCAGCTCATCAGGCGCAGCACGCCATCGAGCAGCAGGACGCCAAATCGATGGCGCAGGGTCTGCTCGACAACTACGACGATGACCTGAATCAGCTCAAGATTTTCAACCGCCTGACCAACAACGGTTCCGAGCAGGGCATCTACATGCACAACAACAAGCTGTACATGAACGCCAGCTACCTTGCCGCTGGAATCATCGCAGACGTGACCAACACGAACAGCTGGAACCTCAAGACCGGTTATCTCAAGACGACGCGCGGCACCATCGGCGGCTTCACAATCGACAGGTACGACATCTCCAACAACAGGCTGTCGCTTCAGGATGACGGGCCTCATTTCATCTTTGACGGCAAAGACATCGGCTTCATCGGCAGCAACTATCTCGTCGACCATCCAAGCGCACACGGACTCAACTTCAACCTGAAAGAGTCCGGTGGCTACATGTCTTGGTCTGCGAAGAAGAATGCAGACGATCCGTATTACTCAATGAAGCTGACGTATGCGAACAAGCCAAACATCGGGTTTACCGCCTATGCGCTCAACGCCGGATGCGATCTGGATATGCGCAACTGGTCGATCAAGAACATCGGCAACGGAATAACACGCACCTTGCGGCTTTGCGTAATCACAAATGCAAACTCTGATGGAAGCTTTACCTACTCAAACGGTTGCAACATGAAATTCGAGGGCGGGCTGCTGACAGATTTCACCTGGCCGAGTGGCAGCTTTTCGTAAATAAGAGAAGGGATCGTAATGGAAGACGTGAAGTACGTAATGGAAACCGGTGTCCCCACGGCGGGGGCCGGCGAGCCCGCCGAAGTCCAGGAGACCAGCACGACTTTGGCGCGCGATGTAAGGCGCATCGATTCCAAGGTGAATCTGCTGCTGAAAGCCCTTGGAGTAAGTACCGCAAGCCTGGAGGAAGATACCGATGAAGTTAACTAACGAGAAGATAGCGGCAATGTGCCGAGCCCTCGACAACGGGGTGCTGGATAACGTCGGCATCGTGGGCTACACGGCGGCGCGAAACTACCGTACGCTGCACGACGTGGCTGAACCCTTCTTCACCCAGCGCAACAGGCTGATCATGGAGTACGGGGAGGCACAGTACGACGATGACGGCAATATCAACGACTACGTGGTCGACCCCAAATCGGAGAAGTTCGCCGAGTTCGCCGCGAAGTATCAGGAGCTTGCCGAAATCGAGTGCGAGGTCGAGATTCTAACCTTGCCCGAGGAGAAAGCGATTGACGCCATCAGTGGCGCTCAGCTGCTCCAGCTGAGCTGGATGTTCGAGCGAGACCAAGGCTAATCGGTTGGGGTACGACTGCCAGATTATTGACCGCAGCAAGCAACTAAGGGGGTCAAGATGGCTCTAGACAACTTCCGGCGCATTGTAATCGATGTCGACACGGCAAACGATTACATCCCGCCGGTGATGCTCTCCGGCGGCGATTCCAATGGACGTACGATTCTGGTCAAGCTGACAGACAACGGCAAGGCGATCGCGTCCGCCGCCGGCATCACGGCAAAGCTGGCGTATGCCGATGGGTGCGGCAACAGCGGCTACAAGACGATGACCCCGGTCAGCGGTTACGAGACCGCCGCCTGGGAGTGCGCGGCACCCGGCAGCGTGCTCAAGACGGATTCAGCGCATCTGTGCGTCCAGTTCTGGCAGGGCTCCGATGTGGTCTGCACTCGCATCTTCCATGCTTCGGTCGAGCGCAACCTCGTTTCTCTCGAATCCGGCACGACCAGCGGCGATGCGGTCAAGGAGCTTTACAACACGATCGCAAACCTCAATCAGGTCATTAACCGCGCCAACGCATCAGCGAGCAAGGCCGATTCGTCCGCAGCTTCGGCAGACGCTAACGCCGACGCGGCGAACAGGTCCGCCAGTGCCGCCACTGCCGCCGCCAAGCAGGCCAACGCCGCGGCATCCGCGACCAAGCCCTACTACATGCAGGCAGCGGAGCCCGCCCGCGACAAGCGCGTGGACGGGATGCTGTGGATGCAGACCAACGAGAGTACCAAGAGGATCGAGGCATTCAACCGCTGGGACGCCGACCTCCCCGGCACGGCTTTGTGGCCCGGCGCCACGACATTCCCGTCCTCAAGCACGTTCCCCGACGAAAAAGGCGCTTGGACGCCGTTCACCATCTAGAGAAAGGAATCATCATGGCAAACCTCGTGACCTTCGTGAAGAAGCTCTGGAAGGACGCGACCTCGGGCGGCACCCCCATCACCGCCGCCGAACTCAACCGCATGGAGAGCGGCATCAACGACTGCGCCACCCAAATCAACAAGCTCGGGGATTCCGTATCCCGAGTGCCGAGCTTCTATGGAGACGTTGTCTCCACTACCTGCGGCTCGTGGGGATCGGACGAGTACGTCTCTATCCAAGTGCAATTCTGTTTAAAGGACGGTAAATCGCTTTTTGTCACCATCTCGAAAGCAGAAGGCATCAAATTGCAGTACGGGACTGTAGGCAATGTCAAAACACTGTGGACTAAATAGCATTCCGTATCCCGAGTCACAACGTTCCTAACCGAAACCTCCAGCAATGCGATCAATATCTCGTTCGAGCGTAATGTTCGAGCATGTGCCCTCGTCTTGATGGATGGCAACGGAAATCCGAGTCTGCTATTCGTAAATGGGGTTAAGAAATCGTTTACCCTTCTCGCCGGTGCTCAGCGCAATGTGACGTGGAACGAGAGCGGAACGTCAGTGGCAATAGAAAGCGTAACATGGAACTCTGTGACGGTTCTCAGCACGACAACGGTCAAAATCTGTGTTGCGTAGCATTCCGTATCCCGATTAACCGTGGTCAATGGCGCGGGGTCATTCTTCATCGGTTGGGACGCTAATGGTCCGTACGTCGCCGTAAGAAACCAAGACAACTCGCAACAAGTTTCACTTCGTCTCAGTGACGCCAGCAATGGCAATAGGCCTTCGACGACTCATATTGACCTAAATAGCAACAAGGCAAATAGTATCTGGGGGGCTCAATAGCATTCCGTATCCCTGCTCGACGAAGGCGTTTGCATCAGAACTGGCTATATCTCATCCGAATTGTCCACCATCCGTGTCAAAGGCGCCGCATGGCAGGCGTATCTGGTTTTTAGCCAATCAGGCACACTTGCCATAGTCGACGCTAAAGGTGATGGCAAGCCCACTGTTACCGCCGTGTCTGGAATTTCCGTAACAGCAGAAAAAGGTTCAGAGAATAACGCTGTCGACATAACGATTAACACTGGCAGCACCAGCTTTATAATCGTCTCGGCAAGGTCGTTCACCATCTCGTTAAGATAGTTTTCCGTATCCCGTGCGCCCTTGACGTTCGGCGGATACATCGGAACGGCTGACGTAGATTGGGACAACATAAAATCGCAAGTAGCGATAGTGAATTACGGAAACACCATACCGAGTGACGTGCACGCACCCGATGGTGCTTACGGCTACGGTTTTCTCTTCTCAGCGATCGTCAACAATGGAATCGGTTATCAAATATACGTCCCGGCAAACGGGGAAACCTTTTACGCTCGTTTTGCTTGGGGAGTTTCATGGATCGACTGGACAAAGTTTTCCTGCGCCCAGGCATAGTTTTCCGTATCCCGCAAATACGAAGATGTCGATAGCAGTTACGGTACAGTTTCGTTTTCGCTCAACGGTTCGACGGCAATGGTGAGCGCGTCGCTAAAATCTAGCGCCCCATTTCCAACGAAAACGTGGATTAATATTTGCAAGGTTCCGTCATGGTTCAATGTGTCGTCCTACTGGGTTGAAGCAATGAGCAGCAATGGCCAACACGCAGGTGTCTGGAGTGTTGAGAGTAGCTTTCTTTCCATATTCATACACGATGCTACCTGCACCAATGTGATTACCTCCGGCGTGTTGCAGGTAGTGTAGGTGATTCCGTATCCCTGCTATATGCCACAAACGTTCATGACATGGACAACCCACCGAATTGCTTGATATTCAGTACTGTTACCAGCCCAAAGGGGCTCCCCAACAACTTTAACAGCAATTCGGCGCTAGTTATACAACAGAACCCCGGATCGAATTACGCAGCGCAGCTCGCCTTCTCGTTCGGTGGAACAATCGCTCTGCGCGCACGATACGGCTCAATGAATTGGAGTGACTGGAAGTATCTGACACCGCAGTAGCATTCCGTATCCCGAGGTGATACGAATACGGACGATTTCAATAAGGTGGTCGAGCCTGGCTGCTACATCATAGGGTCTCTTGCTCAAAACGCGGCAAACTGTCCTAGCGGAGCGCAGTCGTGGGGCATACTGACTGTCCATGCCGGACAGCCGGGAGGATATCTGATGCAAGTGTATTCCGACTCGTACGGTAAGTTCTGGGTTCGCTCTTGCTGGGCAGGCAACTGGTATCCATGGGTCAAGATCGGCTCCTAACAATTAGCTTTCAGGATGTTCCACGAAGGCCAGGTCGCATTCCCGCTGAAGCGCATGCGAAACGCCATCTTCCCCGTGTTGTCGATGAATATCTGCAAATCGGAATCGCCGCCCCCTATCGAGAGCAGGAAGCCATAGGCATTCGTGCCGACAGGTCCGTGCTGCCCTGCCGTCCACGATGTTGCTTGGTAGATCGCCTGAAAGCAGTTGCCTATGGTGTTGAAGTCGTTGCCCTCCAGCCTACACAGGGCATCGCTCACACAAAGCCGGGATACGGAATGCTATAAGAGCTTGGTGAGCCACTTCCCATTGACCTTGAAGCCGATGTACAGCTTGTTCTCGGTCGCCACGGCGATGATGGCCGAGTTGGTCGTGCTCGGGTCGGTCAACCTCAAACCGAGGCGGTTGTCGGCATTGAGGAAGTGGACGGTGCACGGGGCTTCGTAGCTTATAGGGGATACGGAATCACATCTCCATAGCCGCCGTATATAAATCGCTCGCCCTAGCAACGACCGTCCTGAAGCTCTGCAAATAGTGGCTCATGGCCGTATTGACGGTCGAATGCCCCAGTGCCACGGCAATGTCCTCGATGGCGGCTCCATGTTCCAGCGAGATCGTAGCCCACGAGTGGCGCAGACATGTCATCGGCACATGCGGCAGGCTGAATCGCTTGCAGAACGCTCGGAAACGGCGAGCGACGGCGTTTGGGTCGAGCGGGCATAGGCGGCCCGACCTACGCGTTCCACGGATGGCACGCAGACGCTCTAGGGCGAAGCGGGGGAGTTTCAGCTTGCGGTCTGACAGCTTGGTCTTGCATCCCGTCTCCACGACCTCGCCGCCCACGACGTGCAGGCCGCGCTGGACGTGAACCCATCCTGAGCGCCAGTCGATGTCCTCGATTCTCACGGCGCACGCTTCGCAGCGGCGCAGCCCGAGCGCGGCACCCAAGAGTACGGCGGCCTCGAAGGGTTGCCCGACGATGGCCTTGAGCGTCACGCGCTCCTGCTCGGCGGTGAGAGTCGGTCGGCGCACCGTGGGCTTTTGGGGCAGCTCCACGCCCTGCGTCACGTCCCAGATGCGCAGCTGGTGGCGGCGAAGCACCCAGCGGTAAATCTGGCGGAAGGTCTTGTAGGCCTTTTCCGCCGCGCCGGGGAGGTCGAAGGAATCGACCCAATCTTGTACCTCCTCAAAGCTGATGCTCTCGATCTCGCGCCTGCCCCACTGTGGCATCAGATGGCAGCGGATGGCGCTGCGGTAGCCCTCAAGTGTCGTAGCGCGGAGGCGCTTGCCCTTGTCGGCCATGTATTCAGCAGTGGCGTCGGAAAACAGCATTTTTCATAGTCCAATCTCTTAAAAATCCCAGACGTTTTGCATGGTAGACCACCGCATTTCGTCTGGGATTTTTGGCTTTAAAGCGCGGGGGACGTTGCTCTGATACTGCCGCTGAAAGGAGGTGATGCGATGAATGCAGTCATCATCGACTCGGTTCTGTCGTGGTGCGTCGCCGCCCTGCTCGGTGCAGTCCTCGTGGCGCTTAAGCGGCTCTACAGCCTGATTCTCGCCAATCAGGAGGGCACCAAGACCCTGCTCCGAAGCAGGCTCTACGACATCCACGAGCGCACGGTCGAAAAGGGCTACTGCCCCGATGAGCGCAAGCGCGAGACCGAGCAGGTGTATACGGCGTACCACGCGCTCGGCGGCAACGGCGTTGGCACGCAGTACTACCAAGAAATCCTAAATGCACCCGTGTGTGCGGAAAGGGGGTAGCGAAATGACTACCGAAGACATCATCCGCAAGGTGACGAGCCGCAAGTTCTGGCTGTGCACGGCTGCCTTTTTGGGCTCCGTCGCGACCAGCGTTGCCGGCATCGCCACGGACAACCAGACCGTCGCAGCCATCGGCACGGTGTGCGGGGTCGCGAGCGCGGCGATCTACGCAGCGGCCGAGCAGGCGGTCGATGCAGCTCGCCTGAAGGCGGGTGGCGATCATGACGGAGAGTAAGTCCGAGCCCAAGCGTAAACTGCCGCTCCGTAGCGCCTTTGCCGTTATCCTCGCCCTCGTAGCGGCCCTCGCCGCCCCGTGCGGCGCTGAGGCCTACCAGAGCGTCAATAAGTACGTATCTAACGGCCACGGCTACCTCAATGCGAGCTACCTCGTCATCCACGAGACGGCGAACCCCGGTGCATCCGCATACAACCACACGCTGCTCTGGTCGCGCGACGATACCTACGCCGTCCATCACGTGATGGAACTGGACGGCTCCACCGTGTACAACACCGTGCCGGAGAATCGCCTTTGCTGGCACGTGGGCAACGGAAACTACGCCACTGTCGGTATTGAGCTCGCCCATGCCACCAATGCTTCTGACTTCTCCAAGCAGTGGGGCGAGGCTGTCAAGTGGGCTGGCGACGAGCTGCGTGCCCACGGTTGGGATACGTCCCGCCTGCTTTCCCACTATGAAGCAGCCCAGCGCTGGGGCGGCTCCGATCATACCGATCCAAACGGCTACTTCGCCCAGTACGGCAAGAGCTGGTGGGAGTTCAAGCAAGCGGTCGCAGCTTACCTAGGCAGCGGCTATGTCGCGCCCATCGCTCCGACCAACGGCAACGGCGGCACGTACGCCAGCCGCACTAAGTTCCCCAAGTCTACTGGCGCGTCCGTCAACATCCACTATGCGCTGCACAACCGTTACGGCGCGTGGAACGATGCCGTAACCAACTTCAACGACTCCAACTCCGAGGGTTTCGCGGGCATGCCCTACGGCTCCCACGACATGCTCATTGCATGGGTTGACAGCGGCACGCTGCGCTACCGCGTCCACACCAAGGAGAGCGGCTGGCTCGGCTGGGTACAGACCGCCAGCTACAGCGACAGCGTGAACGGCATGGCAGGCATCTGGGGCCAGACCATCGACGGCGTCAAGATGTACTACATCACCCCGTCTGGCGAGTACAAGCAGGTCTACTACCGTGCTCAGGACGTTGCGCACGCAAACTGGCACGACGAGGTCTGCGATAACGGCACTACGTACGGCGGCGATGACTACGCTGGCATCTACGGTTATGCCCTCGACCGTCTCCAGTGCTACGTGTCCGACGGCACCCGCCGATGATTGGCATCGTCGCAGCCTTTATACTCGGCTCCGCGTCCGGCAGCCTGATTTTCTTCTTGGCTCTGTGCCTTGTTGGTGCATTCCGAGACGATTAAAATAAAGGGCAATACAAACCTCATTTGAGGTTATTGGCCCCGCTCCCGAATTGATGGAAGTGGGGCCAATTTTTATCTGGCAGTTGTCTCCGCGTCCTAACTCAGTCCATAAGTTCTGAAATATGTGGGTCTATGGAGACCTTGCAAACTGTATAAATGCACCATGGAGCACTATGGGACACTATAGAAACCTTAACTCATATTACGTGAGATAGGGATTTCCCGTCGATCGAATAGCGCTTAAACGCTTTGTCGCTTTCACTCAATCTTGGGTACAAGAACGCCAATGCAGTTGTTTGTGATTGGAGACAACCATGGTTATGAAACTCGATCAGCTTGTTAACGGCGCCATCAACGTGGGCTTCGGCGCCGCCGCCGTTGCCGTCGAGGGCAGCAAGAAGGTTCTCGACGACCTTAACACCAAGGGCGAGCAGGTGCGCAAGGACGCAGGCGCCCCCGGTATCGCCCGCAGTGTGTCCGACATGTTCGAACAGGCCGGCGGTACCATCTCCGATCTGACCGAGCGCTTGGGCATGCAGGGCGAGACCGCGGCCCAGCGCGTGCTCGACGAGCTCATTCTGGCTCGCGTCCGCGTCATGACCGCCCCCGAGCGCACGGCCTTCCTGGCCCATGTGCGCGACATCGTCGATTCAGTCGAGGACAACGTGACCTCGGTGCCCGTCGAGTCCGTTGAGCCCGACGATGCGAAGGATACCGAAGAGGCCGAGTAGCAGCGCAGATGGCAGATTCCACCACCGATTACAACAATCTAGATCCCTTGGGTGACGAGGCGGCGGTTGTCGATGAGGTCGATGCCGCCGTCTCGGGCGCTCGCAAGAAGCCGCGCGCTGTCGATATGGTCCCCGAGGAGCCCGACGCGATGGCGCCGGATGAAGAATACCAGCTCACGCCGGCGGGTCGCCGCGAGCGCATCGGGCAGATTGTTCGCCTGGTCAAAAAGTACCGCGTGTGGGACAACCTCACGCCGGTTCGTTTGCGCCGCCTGCTCGAGGAACTCGGCCCCATGTTCGTCAAGATGGGGCAGATTCTGGCCAACCGGTCCGAGATTCTGCCGCAACGCTTTTGCGACGAGCTGCGTCGTCTGCGCTCCGACGTGGAGCCGGTGCCGTACGAGGTCGTACTCAGTTGTCTGGAAGAAGAATACGGCCTGCGCCTGGGGGAGATGTTCGATGCGATCGACCCCAATCCGCTCGGTAGCGCGTCGCTCGCGCAGGTGCACCGCGCTCGTCTGGTGACGGGCGAGGACGTGGCCGTCAAGGTGCAGCGCCCCGGTGCGCAGCAGGTTATGGCACAGGACATCGATATCATCCGCTCGGTTGTGCGTATCGTTTCCAAGTTCGTCAACACCGATCAATTCGTTGACCTGCACGGCGTAGTCGAGGAGTTGTGGACCTCGTTTCGCGAGGAGACCAACTTTTTGGCCGAGGCCAAAAACCTCAACGACTTCTACGAGTTCCATAAGAGCGTTCATGGCGTGGGGTGCCCTAAATCCTATCTGGACCTGTGCACCGAGCACGTGGTGGTCATGGATTACGTCGACGGCATTTCGATCGCCGATCCTGAACGCTTGGTGGCCGAGGGCTATGACTTGGAAAAGATCGGTGCCGCAATCGTCGAGGATTACTCGACGCAGGTGCTCGATGACGGCTTTTTCCATGCCGACCCGCATGCGGGAAACATTATTCTCAAGGACGGCATCGTCTACTTTATCGACTTGGGCATGGTCGGACGCATGTCGAGTCACGATCGCGGTATCGTCAAGGACATGATTTTCGCCGTGGCCGAGGGTGACGTGCCCAAGCTCAAGGATTCGCTCATGCGCTTCGCCGTGACGCGTGGCGATTCGGCCGAGCTCGATCATTCGGCCTTTTTGTCCGATTTGGACTTTATCGTCGCAGACTTTGCGGGCCTTGACCTGAAGGATCTGGATATCGGCGAGTTTTTGACCTCGCTGCTCAATCTGGCGCGCAAAAACGATGTTGAGCTGCCGAGCGTGGTAACGATGTTCGCGCGCGGCATGGTGACGCTCGAGGGTTTGCTGACCGAGTATATGCCCAACGTCAACATGATCCAGATCATCCAGACGCACATCAAAAACGAAAAAAGCACCTATGCGCGCGTGCGTGATATGGGACGCGATCTGGCCGCGAGCAGCTATCGCGCGGCAAAAGGCTCGCTCGAGGCGGCCGAGTATTTGGGCTTGGCTTCGCGTATGCTCACGCGCGGCCAGCTTAAGGTGAACACGCAGATCATGAGCAGCGATAAGGCGCTGCGACAGCTGGGCGGAATTATCGACCGCATGTCGATGGCTATCGTGATCGCCGGTCTGTTTATCGGTTCGTCGGTGGTGTACTACGCACGCATCGAGCCGGTTGTGTTTGGTATCCCGGTCATTGGCTTTATGGGCTACGTGAGCGCGCTGGTGCTGGCGCTTATGCTGGGCCGCAATATCTGGCTCAACAGCCACGGCGGCAAGCACTAGAGGCTGCGGCCGTCACCGCATTTTCCTATCGCAAACAATAGCTTTTACCTTGGGCTTCGCCTGCGTGCGAGGCCCTTTTGCGTGATACCATTTTAACGGTAATAATCGATGGCCTAGATGGTGGTGCGGAGACGCACGAATGCGCGGTTTTCCTGCGCGTTTGGGAGAATCGGGGTGCAAGTCCCCGGCTGTACCAGTAACCGTAATTCCTCTTGGCTCGGGATGTTCGCGTCGCAGATCGGACGGCGCGCCCGAGTCGTTAAGGTTAAGTCGGATCGCCTCCCATCTTGCGTGCGGCTGCGGCGTATGCCGCCGGTGTGCATAGGGCTCTGGAGGGAAGGGGGGACCCCGATGGGGGAACTCGAGCGCAACATGCGCGATGACGTGGGGCAGCCTCAAGGCAACGCTCCAAGTACAGACAATGGGGGACAAATGGATATGTTTGAGGACGAGCGCGAGCGCGCCTCGTTGCATCGCCGTGGCGCGATTGCATGCGGCGTAGCCAAGCGCGGCCTGGCGGCATTCCTGGCCTTCGCGATGGCCTTTGGCACCACGCCGGCTCAGCTGTGGGCCGAGGGCGCCGAGGGCATTGCCGAGGCTGTGGCTCAGGCTGCGACGCCGGGCGAGGGCACGGGTGCCGCGGACGGTGCTGCCGACGGTGTCGTTTCTGAAACCGGCTCTAACGCGAGCGATGCGTCGGTTAACGATGGCGCTTCGGCGAATGCCGCAGATAGCAACGGCGTAGCGTCGGACGATTCTGCCGCAGTCGAGGCTTCTACTGCTTCGCCGGATTCATCCGAACAGAACGTCAAAAGTGTTGTAGCCGCTTCCGATGAGGCTGAATCTCAGCCTACCGAAGCCGCAAGCCAAGAGGTCGCGGCCACGTGCTCCGTCGTCGGCACCGACGCCAAGGGCGTCCAGCAGACCTGGGCCGCCGCGCAGCAGATCGCTCTGAAGGAGGGCTCGACCGCGGCCGACCTCTCCGAGCAGCTCTTCAGGCAGGCCGGCCTCAAGGCCGACTACGACCCCAACGGCTCCTGGGGCTGGGCGCTCAACTCGATCACGTCGCCCTTCGACGCGGGCCGCACGCTCGCCTACGACCCGGCGACCGGCGCGCACTGGCAGCTGTTCGTCAACGGCAGCGCCTCCGCGGTCGGCGCCGGCGGCTACACGCTCAAGGACGGCGACTCCGTCGTCTGGTGCTACTCGAAGTACGGTGACCCCGCGCCCGCCAATCAGATTTCCGTTAGCTGCACCGTTGTCGGCCAGGACGCCTCGGGCGCTCAGCAGACATGGGCGCAGCCCACGACAGCTTTGGTGGAAGAGGGCACGACCGCTGCTGATCTTTCCGAGCAGGCCTTTAAAAAGGCCGGCATTGGCGCCAAAACGGGGAAAGGCACGTACGGCTGGTATCTCGAGTCGCTGACTTCACCGTTCAACAAGACCGTGACGCTTTCGAGCGAGAAAGTTAACGAAAACACTTGGAAATTCTGGCAGTTCTTCGTTAACGGTCAGGCGGCCAATGTCGGCGCGGGCAATTACACACTCAAGGCCGGGGACAAGGTTACTTGGGTCTATGGCTTTGATGGAACCATGCCCGGCCAGGTTTCCGTTTCAATGGAGATCATCGGTAAGAAGGATGAGAAGGCGCAGCGCTGGACCGATCCTTCGACGCAGGTGTTTGTCGAGGGCACGACGATCAAGGACGCTTCCGCTGCCTACTTCGATGCCATTGGCATTGAGTCCAAGATGTACGACCAATTTGGTTATTGGGGTGTTCATAGTCTTGTCTCCCCGCTTGATGGCACCGAGCTGTCGGGTGCATGGTCGTTCTTTGTCAACGGCGTTCCCGGGCCTCAGCTCGATAGCGATTACGTGCTCAAGTCGGGCGACAAAATCGTCTGGGCTTACGCCCCTGGCGACACCGTTCCTAATCCCGATGAAGTCGTAGTCGATCCGAGCGCTTCGCGCCCGACCGATTGGAAAGCCGACTGGAGTGGCAATTCCAATGCGGTGGTCAAGAACGTGTCCACGCCTACGGGCGCGCTGGCAAGCTCTTGGACGTTCGATTGGAGGGCCTACTCGGGTGCCACGTATCCCAATGCGAGTGAGCCTATTGTCGTGAACGGCAACGTTTACCTTGCCGTGAACAAGCGTTTGCTTAAGATCGACGCCGAGTCGGGCAAGGTGCTTGCCGAGTCGAACCTTCAGACTGCGATTGGCTACACCACGCGTCCGATTTATACGAAAGGCTTGGTCATCGTCCCGCTCGACGGCGGTGCGGTCCAGGCTCTGACGGCCGATACGCTGACGACGGTTTGGGTCACTGACTCTGTGAGCAAATCTGCCCAGTCAAATTCCCAGCTGACGGTCGATGGCAACTATCTCTACGTTGGCACCGTTGATGTCGACTATGGAACGAGTACGTACAATAACGGTCACCTGACGCGTATTAATATACTGACCGGCGCTGTTTCTTGGCAGCATGTTAATGCTGATGAGGGCTACTACTGGACGAGCGCTACAGTGGGCGACGGCTATATTCTGGTTCCGACGAGTGCGGGTACCGTTGAGATGCTTAGCAAGTCGACGGGTGATGTGCTCGGCAGCGTTTCGGTTGGTGCCATCGTCAACTCCGGCTGTGTACTGTCCAAAGACGGCAAGCATGCCTATGTGATCTCGCGTGACGGCAAGCTCCACGTGCTGGCACTGTCGGACGCAAACGCAAGGGCCTCTTCGCGCATTTCCGAAGAACGCGTCATCGATCTTGGTCTTACGGGTTGTGCCTGCATGCCCACGCTGTATGGCAATAAGCTAATTGTCGGTGGCGAGGTTTCTGGCGGTTCGGCGCTGGCGATTGTCGACCTTGATAATGACTTTGCTACGACGTTGGTTTCGTCTGCCGATGGCTCCGTGCTTCCTGCCGGTGGCATCAAGGGCGCACCGCTCGTGAGTGTCCAGGCGGATGACGCGTACGTTTATTTCACTGTCAACTATGGTGCGACTTCCGACTATGTGAGCTACACCTCGGGCGGTGGCGTGTATCGCTACAAGATGGGTGACGCGCAGGCGACCGGTGCGTTTAGCGCAGCGGGACACAACAATTACTGTGACTCGCCGATTGCCTGCGATGCCAAGGGTAACCTCTACTACATCAACGATTCCGGCACGCTTTTCAAGCTGAGTGGTGGCGTTAAGGTCTCGTTTGAGACTGGCGAGGGTTCTAAGGTCGACTTCCAAACTACGGCCGACGGCAAGTTGGTCAAGCCGGCCGATCCGACGCGCGATGGCTACACCTTCGCTGGCTGGTATACCGATGAGGCTTGCACGCAGGCGTATGGCTTTAGCACGCCGGTGACGGCCGATCTGACGCTGTATGCCAAGTGGACCAAGAATGCTGTTAACCCTGGCGGCAATGGCGGTTCTGACACTAATGGTGGCAACGGTGGCGCTGGCAACGGTTCCGGTGCTGGCACGGGCACGGGTTCCGGCTCCGGCACGAAGGGCCAGCAGGTCGGCGGCGCTATCGCCCCGGGTCATAAGCCGACGACCAAGACGACGGTGTCGACCAAGACCGAGACCAAGGACAACAAGTCCGACAAGAAGGACGCCGATAAGTCCGATAAGAAGGACGAGAAGAAGTCTGACAAGAAGTCTGACAAGAAGGACAGCAAGTCCGACAAGAAGTCCGATTCCAAGTCCGATACGGGTGCTGTTTCCACGACCACTGCTAAGAAGTCCTCTAGTGCTTCCGAGCAGGAGACTGGCATCAACCCGCTCGCCATTGTTGGCGTTGCCGCCGGCGTCATCGGTCTCGCCATCGTCGGCGTGCTCGTGTTCACCAAACGTCGGTAGGTGAGGGCTGTGTCCAATAAATCCAAGGACGCTGACCCCAAGCAACCAGATTCATCGTTCATTCAGTTCGACGATGCAAAGCAAAAGGGCGCCGCTTCGGCGGCGTCCGCCCCTCGTCGCAAGGCGCTCCTTGGCGTTCTGACTGCCGCGTGCACCATTCTGATCGTCGTCTCGCTGGGTTTCGTCCATCCTTCCACAAGCGGTGCCTGGTCCATCGACTGGATCATTCAGACCGTGACGGGGGAGAGCGTCGTCACCAAGGACACCAAGGCGTCTGGCACGACTACGACTTCGGGCGAGGCCAGTTCCAAGGATTCCAAGTCATCGAATGACGCAAAGGATGAGTCCAAGGACGATTCCGAGTCTTCAAACAAGGAATCGGATAAAAGCTCGGATAGCAAGAAGTCCGATGGTCAGGACGGCAAGAAGTCTGGAGATAAATCCGCTGCCCAGAATACGGGAGCCGGCGATACTTCCAATGTGTCTGGCGGTGCTTCTTCGGGCGGCGGCCAGTCGTCTGATGGAGCCTCCAGCTCTAATGGTGGAAACGCCTCCTCGGGCGGCCAGAGCGGCTCGCAGGAGTCCAGCTACGTAACAGTGACGGTTTCGGTTACATCGAGCGCTGTGGGCAATCCTGTGTCCTCTGGTGGCACCTTTACCTTTGACGAAGGTGCTACCGTCTACGATGCCCTGTGCGCGCTGGGCCTTTCTGTCAACGCACATGGCTCGTCGTACGGCACGTATGTCTCCGCGATTGGTGGTTTGGCCGAGAAACAGTACGGCGGCACGAGTGGCTGGATGTACTCCGTCAACGGCACAACGCCCATGACGGCGTGCAGCAACTACGTTCTCTCCAACGGCGACAACGTGGTCTGGTATTACGTAACGGGCTAGAGACCTCGACATATCGCACCAAGCGGGCGGTTCGGACAAACATCCGGGCCGCCCGCTTTTCATGCGTAGAGGACTTGGTCGCCGGGGACCTCGGCAAACAAAAAACCGGTTGGAACGGGAATTCCAACCGGTTATACATTCAAGCAAATAGTGAATCGACTACGACCGTGCGCCCTCGAGGAAGAAGCGGCGGCTGAAGTAGTTGTACCAGGTGACGAGGAACGTAGCGATTGCTTTCATGGCCTGGTAGCCGATGCTCAAAAACGTGACGCCCACAAACATGTACAGGTCGTTGAGGCCCAGGCCGATCACCGACAGGATGGTGAAGATCGTGAACTCGCGCTTGCGGCTCATGCCCTCGCGATGGTCGAACACGTACTTCATGCTGAGCCAGTAGTTGACCACGACGGACGTGATGAACGAGACCGTGGTGCTCATCAAAAAGTCGAGGTGGAACAGCTCGACGAGCGCAATGAGCATACCCCAGTCGATGCCAAAGGAGATAAGGCCCACGACAGCGAACTTGAGGAACTGCTTAGTATGAGGTTGTGCCAGTGCCTTGCGCACGTAATCACATCCAATGCGTTGACGAATCGAGCAGAGGATACTTTAGAGCTTTTGCAAGGGAAACGTAAGGTCTTTGCCAAGAACTATACGAACTCGCCAAATTATCAAGTGCTAATCCGCAAACGTTGAAAAATTGCCCGTAAACGAGCGGCACCCACGGACGATACTGCGCTGAGCGCGCGTCGTCCGTGGGCGCCGTAATGCTGCAGGGGTGTCGAGCTATTTGGTCTCGTCGCCTTCCAGGAAGATCTTTCGGGTCACAAAGTTGTAGACCATGACAAGCGCGGTGGCGCAGATCTTGGCGATATTGGCCTCGAGTCCCAGACCGGCGTTGAGTGTCAACACGATAGCGTCGTTGAGTACCAGGCCGATCACGGACAGCACGACAAAGATAATGAACTCGCGGCGGCGGCTCATGCCCTCCTTGTGCGCAAACACGTACTTCATGCTGGCGAGGTAGTTAAAGATGAGTGAGATGATAAAGCCGCTGGTGTTGGCGATTAGGATGTTGAGGCCCAGACCGTAGTGGAGCAGATTCATAATGCCAAAGTCGATGACCGTGGCAATGACACCGACGACGCCAAATTTCATGATCTGCGCAAGGAGCTTTTGCATGGTACCTGCCTTAAGCTGGCGCCGAAGCGCCGCGGGGATGACAAACTCAGCAAGTTTAGCCAATCCCCACGGGTGGAGCTAGGCGCGCTCCTCGATAGCACCGTTTCTATATGCATCGAGCAGCTGGCGCAGGTCCTGGATCTGGCTGCGGATCTTGACACCGGAATCGGTGTCGCTCACCATGCGGCGACGGTCTGCTTGGTCAAAACGATTGGTCTCGCTCTCGATGTCCACGTTGCGTGTGAGTGCCTCGGCAACCGTCGTAAAGGCCCGGTGCGACTTGAGGCGGCAGCCGCGCGAGCTCGAGATGAGCGTATAGCCGGCGATACCCGTCTTGGGATGGTAAGCGCGGCAGAAGCCGCCATCGATGACCAGCAGCTTGCCCTCGGCGCGGATGGGCTGCTCGCCCTTGGTGGTTTTAACGGGCGTGTGGCCGTTGATGATGTGGCCGGTCGGTGAACATGCCATGGGCGCGACACCAAACTCGCGCATGATGTCGTCGCAGACCGAGGGCGACTTGGTAAGCGTAAAGTACGGGTCCATCGGCTCGACCCAGGTGCTCTTATCGGCGATATAGGCGCGCTCAAAGGTGCGCACCAGGCGTCCGCTGGCGGGTGAGTTAAAGCCAATCCACAGGTACCACATCCAGTCGAGGGCGTCGCGGTCGCCCACGCGCCAGGCGCGGCGGGCGATGTGGTCGCAAAAATCGAGATAATCGCGGCCAGCGTGCCAGGTGCTCAGGCATTTCATGCTGCTAAAGGTGCCGTCTTCGTTGAGTGGCACGCAGCCATGGAACAGCAGGTTGCCGTTGGCGACCTTGTACATCGAGCCGTGGGAATAGAGGAAATCGATATGGCGATGCAGGTGATCGGCGGTGATAAACTCGGACACGAGCTTGTCGATGATGTGCTGCTCCTCGGGCGTGAGCGTATAGGGGTCCGTCGGGTCGACGGTGGGGAAGTCGTTGGTCGTGAGCGGCCACACGCTGCCGTCGGCGAGCGTGACCGTGCCGGCGTCGTGGTCGATCTTGTCGAGTAGCAGGCGGTCGGTCATGTCGAACTCGGGGTGGCGCTGGATAATCTGACCCTCGAGCTTAAAGAGCAGCACGTTGATGGCCTTGATCAGCGGGGTGATGGACTCACCGGCGGTGTAGGTGGCATCGGCAAAGGCGACAAGCTCACGCAGCGAGATGCCGTAGTCGTTCTCCAGGATCTCGTAGTTGTCGTAGCGTAGGTTGTTGCGCAGCACCGTGGCGATGCAGGCGGGCTCACCGGCCGCAGCGCCCATCCACAGCAGGTCGTGGTTGCCCCACTGGATGTCGAGTGAATGGTAGGTGAGCAGGCGGTCCATAATCTTGGCCGCGCCGCCACCGCGGTCGAAGATGTCGCCCACCAGGTGCAGGTGGTCGACGGCCAGGCGCTTGATGAGCGAGGCAAGCGACTCGATAAAGTCGTCGGCGCTGGCGGTCTCCAGAATGGACTCCACGATGCGCTCGTGATAGCGCACGCGATAGTTGTTCTCGTCCGGGTGCGTGTGCAACAACTCGTCGATGATATAGGCGTAATCGCGCGGGATGGCCTTACGCACCTTGGAGCGCGTATAGCGGCTCGAAAGCGAGCGGGCGACCATGATGAGCTGGTCAAGCATCGTTTTGTACCAGGTGGGCGAGTCCTCGCGCTGGCTGCGGACCAGCTCGATCTTCTCGTGCGGGTAGTAGATGAGCGTGCACAGCTCGCCCTTCTCGTCAAAGGTGAGCGTGTCGCCAAAAATCTCGTCGACATGCTCGCGCACGACGCCCGAGCAGTTGTTGAGGATGTGCATAAAGGCTTCGTACTCGCCATGCACGTCGCTCATAAAATGCTCAGTGCCTTTGGGCAGGTTGAGGATGGCCGAGAGATTGATGATCTCGGTAAACGCGGATTGCTCGGTGGGAAATTGTTTCGACAGCAGACGCAGATACTTGAAGTCTTGCGGATTGCGATCGAATGCGACCATGAAACACCTTCCGATGGGGTTGGTAAAACTGATAAACAGCGTCAAACGTTTATCAGTATGCGCCGCTTTTGTTTCGATTGGGGGTGGGAGGTCGAATTGTTGGCCGAACGGTTTGGTAAATCGATTTAGTTGAGGTAGATATGGCGGTTGGGTGGAGACGACAGAAGATGTTTTCTCAGATATTTATGCGTGGGGTCGGTGGAGACGATGGTGGTAAAGATGTTCGCTATTATTGGTTCGATTTGGTAAATAGTGGACATATGTACCGTATATAGGCTCACTGTGCGATAATTTGCGCAGCAATGAGTAAGGAGCCTCATATGAGTGATTTTGTCCTGACCTGTGAATCCGCCGCCGATCGAACTCGGGAGTTCTTTGAATCGCGCAATATCCCTGTCGTGTGTTTTCATTACGAGATCGACGATGTTGTCTATACGGACGATCTGTATCAGTCGATTACGCCGGACGAGTTTTTTGCCCAGATATCCGCGGGCGCCATGCCCAAGACGTCTCAGGTGAGCGTGGGTGAGTACGAGGAGTTTTGGGAGCCGTTTGTTGCCGAGGGTAAAGACGTGCTGCACCTGACGTTGTCGTCGGGTATTTCGGGCACGTATGGATCGGCCTGCGTTGCGGCACAGATGCTCGCGGATCGCTATCCTCAGGGCGGCAAGGTGCGCGTCATCGATTCGTTGGCGGCGTCTTCGGGCTTTGGCCTGCTGGCGGAATGTGCCGCCGACGTTCGCGATGGCGGCGCTTCGCTCGACGAGACGGCCGCTTGGATTGAGGAGCATAAACTCAACCTTCACCACTGGTTCTTCTCGACCGATCTGTCGAGCTACCTGCGCGGCGGTCGCATTTCGGCCGCGAGCGCGATCATCGGCACGGCGCTTAAGATTTGCCCGCTTATGACGGTCGATTGCGAAGGTGGGCTGTCGCCACGTGAGAAGATTCGCACTAAGAAGCGCGCGATTTCCGAGATGGCTAAGACCATGATGGCACACGTGCAGGACGGTGCGGATTATTCGGGTAAATGCATCTTGTCCCATTCGGCGTGCCGCGAGGATGCCGAGGCCGTTGCGGCGCTGATTGAGGAACAAGTTCCGCAGCTCAAAGGCAAGATTGAGATCAACAATATCGGTGCCCTGATCGGTTCGCACACCGGACCTGGTACGGTGGCGCTCTTCTTTATGGGCGACAAGCGCGTGGATTAACTTAGCCCATCACGTCGCGCACGACTGCTCAAACGAAAAAGGCCCGTCCCGTTGTTTGCGGGGCGGGCCTTGCTGTTGCGGCTAGCGTTTCTTTCCGCGGAAGAAGAAGCCGTGCAGCGAGGGCTTGAGTCCACGGTTGGCACGACGCTCCTCGATATGATCGTGGATCGAAGCGACGCGTTCGATGACTTCGTCGGGGATCGGCACGTCGGGATTCATGTTCTCGACCTGGCTGACCTCGGCGGCGGCGACCTGGTCGATAATGGGCACATCGTCGTGCGAGATGACGGGCGTGGCGTCTTCCTTCATCTTGCGGTAGCGTTGCATCATGTCGGTCTGCAACTGCTGGGCCGAAGGCGGCGTCCAAATGATGGCGTTGGCACCGGCGGCGATGGTCTCGCGGATGCTCTCGGGCGTCTTGCCGCCCGGCGCGATAAGCGGCAGGTTGGGATAGTGCTCGCGCAGTTCACGCAGGACCTGCGGTGTGTTCTTGCCGGCCGCGATGTTGAGGATCTTGGCTCCGGCGCGCACCTTGGCATGCGCATCATCGTCGCAACGTACGACCGTGGCGATGACGGGGATGTCGGCGATGTTGGTGATGTGCTCGACCATTTCGGCGGTGGCGGGGGAGTTGACCACGCAGCCCGCCGCGCCCTGCATCTCGGAGACGGCTGCCATCTGTACGGAGCGCTTACCGGTCGTGGTTCCGCCGCCCACGCCTACAAAGACCGGGCACTCGGCGACGGTCAACAGCGCCTGCGTAATGGCCGGCTGTGGCGTGAAGGGGTAAACGGCAAAGACGGCATCGGCGTTGGAGTTGCGGATGACCGCGACGTCGGTGGTGTAGATAAGCGATTTGATACGACGACCGAAGAGCGTAAAGCCGCTGGCTTCCTCGATCTCGTCGGGCATTCGGAGGGCCGCCTTTCGCAAACGCCCGTCGATGGGCAGCGGCTCCATGGGAAGCAGTCCGTTGGGGGTCACGGCTACCTGGGGCTCGGTGAACTCGTCTGCGAGCTCGACCTCGGAGAAATCGACTGAGGCGACGATATCCTCGTGAACCTCGGCGGGCACATCGATGGGGGCTTGATCGTTTGCCGCGGCAGGCGTGTCGAAGGAGCTGGTGCCGACGAAGGCGTCGACGCGCTCATTTAGATCGTTGAGGGTATCCATGGAGGCTCGATTCTATGTGATGACGGCCGGCGCGATGCAGCCGGAATTGCGAATGCTAAATCGTTTGACGAGTTGATTTTTCCCCGCCGCGCCATCCGTTAGACCGAAGGGCCGGCGAACGTGAAGGAGCTGTGGTGGCGGGGATCGAGGTGCTATCTTGAAAGTCCCGTTTAAAAGAGAGGTGACGCGGTATGGAATTGACAGCAATGTTTGGCTCGATTGGCCTGTGTGTGGGCGCAATTGTTGCCGCCGCGGTCATCTACTTTGTGGTCACGGCCATTAAGGGCAAAAGGGCCGAACGCAAGGAGCGCGCGATGCTTAAACAGCATCGCGACCAGCAGGGCAAACGCGCACAGAGATAGCTTGTTGAGTTTTGGATCCGTGCGCTAGCTGCGTTTTCGGATCAGGGCAATGTAGAAGCCCTCAAAGTCGCGGCTGGGCGGAATGGTCAGCGTGCCGGGCAGGCCGTTGGCGATGGCCGATACCTGACCCGCGGCAATGGCCTCGGTCAGGGCGTTGGACTCGATGCGCGGCTCCTCGCCAGCTTCCTGGGCGCGGCGTGCCTCACTTTCGCTCGGCGTGCCGTCGAGGGGGATAAGCTCGCAATCCATGTGCTTGTCGAGGGCCTCTTGCAGGGCGTCCTCGTTTTCCTGCGGCAAGATCGAACAAGTCGAATAGACGAGCGTGCCGCCCGGTTTGAGGGCTCCCATGGCGCGGTCCAGAAGCGCACGCTGCGAGTGGGCGCACTTGCTCAGCAACTGCTCGGTGAGGCCGCGCAGACTCTTCTCGTTGCCGCTGATGACGGTGCCCGTGCCGGTGCAGGGAGCGTCGAGCAGGATGCGGTCAAAGCGGAAGAACTCGTCGAGCTCGCGTGCGTCGATGCGCATGACGGGCACGTTTTTTGCGCCTTGGCGGTGGAGGTTGGCTTCGAGCTTCTCGGCGCGGGGAATGCTCATCTCGCAGGCGGTAAGGTGCGCCTGCTCCTGCGTGAGGGCGGCGATCTGCGTCGTCTTGCCGCCGGGGGCTGCGCACATGTCCAAGATGTCCTCGCCTGCCTGGGCGCCCAGGACCAACGGCGGCATCATGGACGATAGACTTTGTAAGTAGATCTTGCCGTCGCGGTAGATGCCGAGGCCCCACAGGTCGGAAACCTGGGCCTCGGGCAGGATGAAGGCGTCTGGGTACCAGGCGACGGGGTTGTGGGCGATGCCGGCGGCATCGAGCGCCGCAGCGATGTCCTCGGCGGTTGCCTTGAGCGTGTTGGCGCGCAGTGTGACCGGGCGTGTGGCTGCAGCACCGAAGCCCTCGATCATGAGCTCGGCATCGGCAGGCGTATAGGCGCCGGCAACCGTGTCGACCATAAAGCGCGGCAGGTCGGCGGCGCAGGGAAGGGCGGCAAGCTGGTCGGAAAGCTCGGTGGCGGCAAACTGCCTGAGCTTGAGCTCGGCCTTGACCTGCTTTTTCTGCTTACGACGACGCGGCTTGGACATCCGTCTTTCCTTCCCATTCCATTACATGTCGAGTGTTTAGTACTGGCTCTCGTGCTTGCTAAAGAAGTCGAAGCGCGGGGGCAGCGGCTTCACGCGGTGCTCGCCGGGCTTCTCGCCCAGGATCTCCACGAACTCGTCCGTGGAGGCAAAGATGTTATCCCAGCTAAAGAAAGCGACCGGGTCGACGTCGAAGTACTCGCAGATGAGCTCGCAGCCGGCCGGCACAATACCGTGCATCAGGACGGTCGCCACGCGCAGCTCGGTAAAGGCGTCGACAAGGGCCTGCGTCATCGCGGCGTTTGCCTCGTTACCCTCGAGCTTGTTGGCGGCCTTGGAAGCGTCGCTCCAGCGCTTGTTGGCGGCGCGCAGGTAGTCGTCGCACACGGCGAGCGCGCGGTGCGTCTCGAACTTGTACATGGCCTGCTCAAAGGCGAGGGCTGCCTGCTCGGCGGCCTCGACCACGGTGTCAGAAGCTGCACCGGCGGGGATGCAGCCGTTGCGGTAGGGGCTCTCGTCGCCTTCCTTGACGGCGACGCCGTAGAAGCAGCTGCGGGCCAGGCGGTTGAAGACGCCGGTCAAAAGGGCGCTCTCCTTAAGGGCGGGGTCGATGACGCGCTTGTCGTCGCAGGCGCGTACCTCGTTGCCGTCCTTGTCCTTGCCGGTCACACGCGTGTCGTATGCCTTGGGGCTAAAGCTTACCGGCTTCTCGGACAGGCCGAGCGACAGCCAGTGCGCACGCATCTGCTCGCAGGTGTAGTGGTTGAGCAGGTCGTCTGCCGGCGGGGGAGGCGTCTGCGAGGACGAGCTGGCCTTTTTGCCCATGTAGAGCAGGTGGTAGCAGGCGCTGACGGTGCTCTGCGTGAGGTCCCAGCCCAGGGCCCCCCACATGGCGGTCTGCGCGATGCAGTAGAAATAGATGTTGTCCTGGCCGATGAACTGGTAAATCTGAGCGTCGTCAGAGCACCACCAGTCGCGCCAGTCGAGCGAGCTGTGCTGGTAGGTGGGTGCGGGCACCTGCGTGGAGTCGGCGGCGGGCTCGCCCATGAGGGCGGCATCCCGGGCGGCGACGCCCTCGGTCACGCCGGCGGCCTTGGCATCGCGTGCGAGCACGGTACGCGTATAGCTGATGGGCGCCCATAGGCTCTCGGGCCAGCACCAGCAGGTGACGTCGGAGACGCCGTCGACCTCGGGTACCGGAACGCCCCAGTCGATGTTGCCGGTGATGCGGAAGGGCACGAGCGCTTTGCCGCTGCGGAAGCGCACGCCGCCGTTGGCGAGCACCGCGTGGGCGTCGTCGCGCTCCTTCCAGCTGGGGAAGGTGACGGTAAAGCTGCTCTTGTTGCCCTCGGGTTCCAGCACGGTGTGCTCGGGGAGCTGGTCCTCGACGGTATCGAAGGCCTCGCGGAACTTGTTCTGGATGTAGAGCTGAGCCGGCAGCAGCCACTCCTCCATGGTCTTGGAGACCACGGAGCGAACCTGCGGGTTCTGGGCGAGCTTGGCGGTGTAGGTTTTCATAAAGTCGAGGTAGGCCGGCAGGTCAAAGTAGAGATTGTCGACCGGACGCAACTCGGGCACCTCGCCGGTGAGCTGGCTCTTGGGCGCGATGAGCTCCTCGGGCTCAAACTGGTGGCCCAGATCGCACTCGTCGGCATAAGCCTTCTCGGACTTGCAGCCCTGGATGGGGCAGCGGCCGATGACCTGGCGGCCGTTGAGGAACGTGCCGGCCTTGGCATCGTAGAACTGCAGCGTGGAGCGCTTGGAGATGGTGCCCTGCTCGTGCAGGCGCTCGATAATCTCGGCGGTTACCTCGTTGTGAATCTGCGCAGCCGGCTCAAGGCCCGAGCCGCCGTAGATATCGCAGCTGATGTTGTAGTTGTTGAGGGTCGCGGCCTGGCGGGAGTGATTGGACTCGACATACTCGCCGATGGACTTATCGTAGCCTTCGTTCTCCTTGAGCTTGCGGTAGCTCTCCATGATGGGCGAGCCGTAGCAGTCAGTGCCCGAGGTGAAGATGACGTTCTCGCGGCCCAGGCGGTCGCGAAGGAAGCGGGCGAAGAAGTCGGCCGGGACAAAGACGCCGCCGACGTGGCCAAAGTGAAGGCCCTTGTTGCCGTAGGGCTCGCCGGCGGTAACGATGGCGCGGCGAGGCCAGCTGGGACGGTCGTTCATGGAGTATTTGGATGCCATGGGACTCCTTCGCATATGGTGAGAGCGCGGCCGGGCGCAAGGCCTGGCGACGCGGTGGTCAATTCGTGCATATCGTTCGACATTATCGCACATGCGGACGGGTACGTGGCAGGGGCGCTATCCTAAGATGCTATGAATGAGATTTCCAACATACATGCGTTTGAGGACGAGGATTTTCTACACGCCTGCTTTGTGTGGGGGATGGCCGTGATCGCGGTGTTTGCCGTGTGCCTGGTGCCGATGTTTATGCTGCTGGGCGGGCCTGCAGACTTGGATGCGGCTGACGCGGGCGGCTGGATGGCTGTCGTGGGCTGGATAGTCGGCTTGGCTTCCATCTCAATGGCGTCGTTCGCCGTGCACGAGCTGGTGCACGGTGTGTTTTTTAAGCTGCTGGCGCCTGCGGGCGCGCATGTGACCTTTGGCGCGAATCGTGAGACGGCGATGATCTATGCCTGCGCCGAGGGCGTTGTGTATTCGCGTCGGCGGTACATGGCCATTTGCCTGGCGCCGACGGTTGTTGTGACGACAGCGTTTGCCCTGGGGTTTGCGTTTTCGGGCTATCCGCTGCTGTGCTATCTGGCGGCCGGCTTGCATTTGTCGGGCTGTGTAGGCGACTGGTATTACGTGTGGACCATTTTGCGCGACCGCCGCATTGTCGCCTGCGAGGATACGTCCTTTGGCGTGCGCTTTTTCGCAAAGTAGTCTTTTTGGGGCGGGGCTATTTTAGCTGCCATGATGTCGGGGTGAGTTTTCTGGGACGGGGATGTCGATGAAGTCGTTGTTGCTGCATGCGTGCTGTGCACCATGCTCGCTTGAGCCGGTTCGCCTGCTGCGCGAGGTGGGGTTTGAGCCCACGATTTGCTGGACCAATCCCAATATTCAACCGCGCGATGAATGGCGGCGGCGTCTGGACGAGCTGCGCCGGTGGTGTGCCGATGGCGACATCGAGCTCATCGAGGCGGGGGAGGACCGCGAGCGCTGGGAGGCCGGCGTGGCCCCGCTGGGTGCCGATCGGCCCCGTCGCTGTCGCTCGTGCTATGCCTTGCGCTTGGCCGAGGCATGCCGCGTTGCCCAGGAGCGCAGGTTTGAATATGTGGGTACGACGCTCGCCGTCTCGCCGTATCAGCTGTTCGACACCTGCAATGACGTGCTTGAGCGTTTGGCGGCCGCCCATGGGCTCACCCCGGTGATTCGCGATTTTCGCCCGTATTATCCCGAGGCTACGCGCCGTTCGCGCGAACTGGGCATGTATCGACAGAACTACTGCGGCTGCCGCTTTTCTGCTGTCGAGGCGGCCATGGACCGCGCCCGCATCCGCGACGAGCGCAAAGCCGCCAAAAAGTAGTTCGTTTGGGACGTCAGCCTGCTAGGATGTAGAGCGGACTTTAGCTATATAAGGAGTATCCGACGTGTCTATGCGTACCGATGATTTTGACTACAACCTTCCTGAGGAACTGATTGCCCAGGCTCCTGCCGAGCCGCGCGACTCCTGCCGCCTGCTGGTGGTGGATCGCAAAGGCTCCCAAGCGGGGAAGCCGCTGGAGCACGGCGGTACCGTTGAGCACCGCATCTTCCGCGACATCATCGACTATATCGAGCCGGGCGATGTGCTCGTCATCAACAAGACGCGTGTGATGCCGGCCCGCCTGATCGGTCGCAAAGCCGGCTCGGGTGGCGTGGTCGAGACGCTGCTGCTCAAGCGCCGTGAGGATGTTGACCCGCTGGGCCACGTTTGGGAGTGCCTGGTCAAGCCGGGTAAGCGCCTGAAGCCCGGTGCTCAGATTGAGTATCGCGCGGGCGGCGCCCATGCGCCCGAGGACGCGCCCGTGGTGCTGACGGCCGAGGTCATCGACTTTGTCACCGATAGCCGCGGTGGCCGTCTGGTGCGCTTTGAGCCGGCCGGCTGCAATGCCGCCGGCGAGCCGCGCACGCTCGACGAGGCCATTCATGCTGCCGGTCACGTGCCGCTGCCGCCCTACATTACCGATTACGAGGGCGATCCCGAGAAGTACCAGACCGTCTACGCCATGAAGGAGGAGCACTCGGCTGCCGCTCCCACGGCGGGTCTGCACTTTACCCCCGAGCTCATGGCCGCTATCGAGGCCAAGGGTGCGAAGTTTGCCGCCGTCGAGCTCGAGGTAGGCATCGATACCTTCCGTCTGGTGGAGGAGGATGACCCTACGCAGCACGTCATGCACACCGAGCGCTACCACGTGTCGCAGGAGGTTGTCGATGCCGTGCACAAGGCCAAGGCCGAGGGACACCGCGTGATCGCCGTCGGCACCACCGCAGTGCGCTCGCTCGAAAGCGCCTTTGATGCGGATGCCCCGGTGTCCGATCCGGCCGTGACCGCGCGCTATTTTGAAGGCCGCGAGGACGGTGCCGACACGCTCGGCCGCGGTGACATCGTGGTGCGCGAGAACGCCACGACGCAGCTCTACCTCATGCCCGGCTCGACCTATCACGTGGTCGACGCGCTGATCACGAACTTCCACGTGCCGCGCTCCACGCTCATGATGCTCGTCTCGGCCTTCGCCACGCGCGACCAGATCATGGCCGCCTACGCGGCCGCGATCGAGGAGCGCTACCGCTTCCTCTCCTTTGGCGACGCCATGCTGATCGAGTAGGGAGCCCCCGGCCCCTCACCGCACGACGATGAGGGCGACTATCAGGACCAGGACCAGCGCGACGGCGATGATGACGGCGCCGAACGCGACGCGCTCGCGGCGCGTGCGCGCCCGGAGGCCGCGCTCGGCCTCCGAGAGCCCCTCGACGACGGTCTCCTGGTCGGCGATCTGGGCGCGGAGCCCCTCGATGCTCTCCCGGAGCTCGGCGGTCACCTCGGGCGTCGCGTGGATCTCCTCTGCCTCGTCGATGAGCGCCTGCGCGCCGTCATGCCGCTCGGCGGCCTCGTCGTAGGCCGCCTTGGCCTCCTCCGCGCCTTCGCGCGCGGCGGAGATCTGATCCTCGAGCGCCTTCTCCTCGGCCCTGGCCTTGGCCTGGAGCTCGTCGTACTCGCCCTTCTTCTCCTCGTACTCCCTGCGGGCGTCGTCCGACTCTCGCTGGGCGCTCTCGAGGGACTGCTTCTGGGTCCAGAGGTGCGTGCTCGCCGCGTCGACCGCCTCCTGGGCGTCGTGCGTGGTGGCGTCGACGTCGGAGCGGGCGGCCTCCACGTGGGCGAGCTCGGTCACGATCTCGTTCTTGAGCTGGGTCACCGCGTTGGAGGAGGGGTCGGCCTCCTGGGCGCGCCTGAGCTCCTCCTGCACCTTGCGCAGTCGCGCCTGGGAGCTGTCCACCGCGCGGTTTGCCGCGGCGATGCCCTGCTCCCTGCGGTCGGTCGCGCTCTTCAGCTGCCCCTCCGCGGTCTTCACGGCGCGCTTGGCCTCGGCGACGGTGCGCAGCATATCGGCAAACAGAGGCGGGTGCTCGTCGCTGCCGGCCAGCGGCTGGGCCGAGAACTCCGCCCAAGGCATATCATGGACAAAGCCCTTGGCCGGGGTCATACGATCCAGCGTATCATCATGGAAAACCACAAGCCGCCGGTCCGCGGTAAACTGTACATCCAGCTCAATGCCGTAGCCGTTTTTGGCCGCCGCGGTAAAGGCGGGCAGGCTGTTCTCCGGCGGGCGCTGATCCTTGCCGAAGAACCCGCGGTGTGCGCAGTTGCGGCCCAGAAACGGTGCACGCAGGGCGTCCCGCCGCTTGCCCGGCCAGACGGCGAACAGCGTCAGAACCACCAGAAGTAAGACAATGCAAAGCAGAATTTTCATAATCGCTCACGCTCCTGCCGTCATTGTACCGCGTACAGCGGCAAATTGCAACAGGTTTTGCAAAAAGGATGCACTTCCGTAAAGGTATATGGCAGGAGCCGGATATAAGGCAACACCGCATAATTCCCGCCTTACGGCTTAAGCACC
>UQZI01000003.1 GCA_900545555.1 uncultured Collinsella sp. | reverse complement strand
TCGATAAGGCCAAGGACGGCTTTGCCACCCTCAACGGCGCGGTTGACGCGGCGGAAAAGGTCGCCCCCGTTCTGCCCCAGATGCTCGGCGCCAACGGCCAGACGCGCAACTACCTTATGTACGCCATGAACAACGTCGAGATTCGTGCTTGCGGCGGCTTTGGCGGTTCGCAGGGCCTGATTTCGGTCACTGACGGCCAGATGTCGATTGGCGAGTTTGTTCCCCGCATTGGACTCAGCGAGGATGAGGCAGTCGAGAGCGTCGACGAAGAGGATGAGGCGCTGTTCGGCAACCACAGTAACCTGTACAACTCGGGCAATACCTATTCGCCTGATTGGCCCCGCAACTCGCAGCGTGTCGCCGCGCTGTGGAAGTCCCAGTATGGACAGGACGTTGATGGCGTCATCGGTATCGACCCGGTGTTCCTGCAGTATCTGCTGGGCCTGGTCGGTAACGTGTCACTGCCCGACGGAACGGTTGTCGACGGCACCAACGCCGCAAAGGTCCTCATGCACGATGTGTACTGGAACTATCCGGTCGAGGAGTCTGACGGCATCTTTGCATCCGTCGCCAGCGCTGCCTTCGACAAGATCCTTGGCGGTATCGGCGATGTCGATGTTACGAAGCTTGTCAGCGCCGTTGAGCGCGGTGCCGAAGAGGGTCGCCTGATCGCTTGGATGAGAAACGATGATGAGCAGAATGCCATCAAAGAGACGGGCATTGACGCTTCGCTGCCCGATCCGGATGATCCGAGTGCCGATCCCGTTGCCGGCGTTTACTTTAACAACCTGAGCTTCTCCAAGCTCGACTGGTATCTGAACGCCGACACGCAGATTGGCCAGGGCATCAAGAACGGCGACGGCACGTGCTCCTATCGCATCACCGTTACCCTGACGAACATCATGACGCAGGAGGAGGCCGGCAAGCTGCCCGACTACGTCGCGGCGAGCGCGCCCGATGCCGCGCGCGACGACGAGCGTCTGAATGTCTCGTTGTTTGCCCCGACGGGCGGCAACATTACTGATCTGACCGTCGAGGGCACCCAGTTTGGTCTTGGCGCCGCTGCGTGGCATGGAATCCCCTTCTATTCGGGCACCGTTGACCTGCATGCTGGCGAGACGACGACGATCACATATACGCTGACCACGTCGGCCGAGGCGGGGGACAAGCCGCTTACGCTGCGTCAGACTCCTACATGCCAGGCGGCTCGCGACAGCGCGTCGGCGTAGGGTTTTTCTGGTAGCGCAGATAATCGAGTACCATTTTGGGGCGGACAGGCAATCTGTCCGCCCCTATTTTGTAAGGAGAGCGCATGAAGTACTTTGGCACCGACGGCTTTCGCGGTGAGGCCAACGTTGGGCTGACGGTAGAGCACGCTTATAAGATTGGCCGTTTTGTGGGCTGGTATTACGGCGCCAACCGCGAGCGCAAGGCGCGCGTCATCGTGGGCAAGGACACCCGTCGCTCGAGCTATATGTTTGAGGCGGCGCTGGTGAGCGGCCTGGTCGCGAGCGGTGCGGACGCCTATATGCTGCACGTGATCCCCACGCCGGGCGTGGCGCATCAGACCGTGGAGGGCTGCTTCGATTGCGGCATCATGATCAGTGCGAGCCATAACCCGTTTTGCGATAACGGCATTAAGCTCGTCAATAGCGACGGTTTTAAGATGGACGAGGACGTACTGGAGCTCATCGAGGACTACATCGATGGCAAGAGCGAGGTGCCGCTGGCAACGGGCAACCACATCGGCGCCACGGTGGACTACATGCAGGGCCGCAACCGCTACATTGCTTCGCTCATTGCAAGTGCGAACTTTTCGCTGCAGGGCGTCAAGATCGGCATCGACTGCGCCAACGGCTCGGCTTCCTCGGTGGCCAAGCCGGTGTTTGACGCGCTCGGTGCCGACGTGCGCGTGATCAACGCCGCGCCCGATGGCTTTAACATCAACGTCGACTGCGGCTCCACGCATATGGAGCGCCTGCAGCGCCACGTGGTGGAGCAGGGCCTGGATGTGGGTTTTGCCTATGACGGCGATGCCGACCGCTGCCTGGCCGTGGATGAGCGCGGTCGCGTGGTAGACGGCGACCAGATCCTGTACGTGTGCGGCGTGTATCTGAACAAGCACGGTCGCCTTTCGGGCGGTACCGTGGTGCCGACGATCGCCAGCAACTTTGGTTTGGTCAAGTCGCTGGAGCTTGCCGGACTGAGCGCCGTGACCAGCGGCGTGGGCGACCGTCACGTGTATGCCAAGATGCGCGAGGGCGGCTACAGCCTGGGCGGCGAGCAGACGGGCCATACGATCTTTGGCGATATCGAGCGCACGGGCGACGGCATTATGACCTCGCTGCGCGTGATGGAAGTGATTCGTGCCGAGCGCGAGACGCTCTCGCAGCTCACGGCTCCGTGCAAGCTGCTGCCGCAGGCGCAGGTTGCCGTGCGCGTAGCGGATAAGGACGCCGCGCTCGAGAACATGGGCGTGCAGGCCGCCATCGCCGAGGCCGAGACTGCGCTGGCAGGCGAGGGCCGCGTGCTCGTGCGCAAGAGCGGAACCGAGTCGGTTATCCGCGTGCTGGCCGAGGCGCCCGACCAAGCATCCGCCGATGCCGCCATGAAGCGCATCGCCGCCGCGCTGGAAGCTCTGTAGTTACGCGGTTTTACCAAACCGCGTAACTGCTCGACGCTGCAAACGGCCCCAAGCGGCAGTCTGACGTTCAATTTCAAGGGCGCGACCAAGAAGGTCAGCGCCCTTTCATTTCACGTCACCTTGCTCGCTTGGGGTCGTTTTCGCTGACGTTGCCAAGACATTAGCGTCAACGAACTAGTCATTGGGTACCTAGTTATTGGGTGAAAAAAGGGGACGCTGCGGATTGGTTCCGCGGCGTCCCCTTTGCGTTGGCGTGTCGGTTATGCCTTACAGCTCGTAGAGCGTGGTGAACTTGTCTTGGAGGTAGCTGCAGTAGTAGCGGGCATCGAACGCCATGCCGCAGGCGCCCTTGATGAGCTCCGGCGCGTCTTTGGCGCGGCCCCACTGCCAAATGTGCTCGCCCAGCCAGGCACGGACGGGCGTCAGATCGCCACTCGCGCAGGCACCGGTAAGGTCGACGCCGTCGCGGCACATGGCCGGCACAAACATGGCGTCGTAGGCGCTGCCCAGCGCATAGGTGGGGAAGTAGCCAAACGAGCCACCGCTCCAGTGCGTATCCTGCAGACAGCCGTGCGTGTCGTCGGGAACGGGAATGCCCAGGTACTCGTTCATAAAGCGGTTCCAAAGCGCGGGGATGTCCTTGGCTGTGGCCTCGCCGGCAAACAGCATGCGCTCGATCTGGTAGCGCACCATAATATGCAGCGGGTAGGTGAGCTCGTCGGCCTCGGTGCGGATCAGCGACGGCTGCGCGATGTTCACGGCGCGGTAGAGCGTGTCCTCGTCCACGCTGCCGTAGACCTCGGGTGCGTGGCGGTGCAGCACCTCGAGCAGCGGTCCCATAAAGGCGCGGCTGCGACCCACGGTGTTCTCAAAGAAGCGGCTCTGGCTCTCGTGGATGCCCATGGAGGTGCCGCCCTCCAGGCAGGTATGCGCATAGGCGGGATTGACGCCCAACTCGTACATGGCGTGTCCCGCCTCGTGGATGATGCTGTAGACGTTGGAGATGCAGTCGTCCTCGTAGATGTGCGTCGCGATGCGCGCATCGCCCACGGCAAAGCCCTCGCTAAACGGATGCTCGGTAAAGGCAAGCGTGGTGTCGTCCAGGTTCAGGCCGACGAGCTTCATAAGGTCGAAGCTCATGGCGCGCTGGGCGGCCTCGGGCACGCGGGCGTGCAAAAAGTCGGCATCGGGCTGCTGGCCGCGCTCGCCGATGGCGTGCACGAGCGGCACGACCGTCGCCTTGACCTCATCGCAAAACGCGTCGAAGCTCTTGGCAGAAAGGCCGCGCTCGTACTGGTCGAGCCAAACGTCGTATGGGTCGCGCTTGGGGTCCATGAGCTCGGCCTGATGCTTAAGCTGGGCGACGATTCTATCCACATAGGGCTCAAAGCTCGCCCAGTCATTGGCCGTCTTGGCCTTGTGCCACACGGCGTCGGCCTCGCAGGTGAGCCTGGTCCAGGCTTCGGCCTCCTCGGTAGGAATAACGCTTGCCTCGCGCTGGTCGCGGCCGAGCACGCGGATCTCGTCGAGCAGCTGCGGGTCGTCTACATGTCCGCCTGCAACCGTCTCGCGCGCTAATGAGCGTACGAGCTCAACGGACTTCTCGCTGGTCAGTAGCTTGTGATGCTCGCCGGCAAGGGTGCCCATGGCGTCGGCGCGCGCTGCGGCGCCGTTGGCAGGAGCAATCGTCGCGCCGTCAAACTCGGCAATCTTGAGCAGGTACTCGCGGGTCCACAGCTTGCCCTCCAGCTTGCGGAATTTTTTGACGGCCTTATCGACCTTCATGCCTTTGTGCGTCTTGCTCGTTGCGGGCTGGGCCTTCTTATCGTGCTTCTTTCCCATACCATATCCTTGATCTCGCGAGCCGAGCGCCACGGATGGGCGCACGGCCAGTTTGCACAGCTACCTGCCTTGTACCCAGCACGAACAAAACGGAACGCGGCGATGCACACGCAGAATGTGTTATCCTATAGCCCAATGCGTTGACGGAGAGGGTTTTGCCCGCCGCGTCGCCGGCAAGAGAGGGAAGGTCATGGGCTGCAAGCCTTCCTGCGGTGGCAAGGGCCAAGCGTTCACTCCCGAGCAGCGACCTCAACGGGCACGCGGCCAGCGGCGGCGAAGCCCCAGTAGGGAAGCCGTGAGCCTCGCGAAAAGGGGCAAAGAGTGGGCGCGGCGGGCCAGACATCCGCCGGGTCAAACAAGGTGGTACCGCGGAATTCAACCGTCCTTGGGCAATGCACATGCCCGAGGACGGTTTTTTGTTACCGAACCGGGCCGCGTTTTCGCAACGTCAGACGGCGGCAGCCGCCTCGGCAAGCGGGGAGCGCGAGAGACGAAAGGGAAGACATGAGTCTGATTGATGATCTGGTCAAACTCGAGGAAGAGGCCAAGGAGCTCGTCGCAGGCGCCGACGACGCCGCCAAGCTCGAGGCCGCACGCGTTGAGCTGCTCGGCCGCAAGGGCCGCATCACCGGCCTGATGCGCATGATGGGCAAGCTCGCCCCCGAGGATCGCCCCGTCATGGGCAAGCGCGCCAACGAGATGCGCCAGCTGATCGAGGGCATGCTCGACGAGCGCACCACCGAGATGAAGGCCGCCGCCCTTAAGCACGCACTCGAGCACGATGCCGTTGACATCACGCTGCCGGGCATCCGTCCGCAGATCGGTCATCAGCACCTGATCAAGCAGATTATCGAGGAAGCCGAGGACATCTTCTGCGGCATCGGCTACACCGTCGAGTCCGGTCCCATGGTCGACACCTCCTACTACAACTTCACCGCGCTCAACGCGCCCATGGATCACCCGAGCCGCTCGGCCCGCGACACGTTCTACGTGGTTGACAACAACCCCGGCAGCGTCGCGCACCCCGAGGCTCACGCCCACGGCGAGTCCGACGTGCTGCTGCGCACCCAGACCTCGGGCGTGCAGATCCACACCATGGAGTCGCAGAAGCCGCCCATCTACATGATCTGCCCGGGCACCGTCTATCGTCCCGATACGGCCGACGCCTGCCACCTGCCGCAGTTCAACCAGATCGAGGGTCTGGTCGTCGACGAGGGCATCACCTTTGGCGACCTCAAGGGCACGCTCGACTACTTTGTTAAATGCATGTTTGGCGAGGACCGCAAGACGCGTTACCGCCCGCACTTCTTCCCCTTCACCGAGCCCAGCTGCGAGGTGGACGTGAGCTGCCACGTGTGCGGCGGCAAGGGCTGCAACTTCTGCAAGCACAGCGGTTGGATCGAGATCCTGGGCTGCGGCATGGTCGACCCCAACGTCCTGATCAATTGCGGCATCGACCCCGAGAAGTACACCGGCTTCGCCTTTGGCATTGGCGCCGAGCGCGTCGCGGCCCTGCGCTACGACCTGCCCGATCTGCGAACCCTGATGACAGGTGATATGCGCTTCTTGAATCAGTTCTAGGCTGCGGCTTGCCCAAGCACGGCACCTCGGCGCTCATTCGTCGCTTGCGTACCAAAGTACGCGGCGCTCCTCTTTCGGGCCGATCTGCCGCACTTGGACAACCCTCGCTTTGTAAGGAATGTTCACAAAGTTGAAGTTTCCACCTGCATTTCTTTGCAGGCTTTCAGTATGAAAGGAGAGCTAGATGCGTGTTTCTTACGACTGGCTCAAGACCATGATCGATATTCCGGAGGATCCCAAGACTCTTTCGGACGAATATATCCGTACCGGCACCGAGGTCGAGGCGATTGACACCGTGGGCGAGTCCTTCGACCACGTGGTGACCGCCAAGGTGCTCACTAAGACCCCGCACCCCGATAGCGACCACATGTATGTGTGCTCGGTCGACGTGGGCGACAAGAACCTCGACGCCGACGGCAACCCCGCCCCGCTGCAGATCGTCTGCGGCGCGCAGAACTTCGAGGCTGGCGACCACATCGTCACGGCCATGATCGGCGCTGTCCTGCCCGGTGACGTCAAGATCAAGAAGAGCAAGCTTCGCGGCGTCGTGTCCATGGGCATGAACTGCTCCGCGCGCGAGCTCGGCCTGGGTGGCGACCACTCCGGCATCATGATCCTGCCCGAGGACACGCCCTGCGGCATGCCGTTTGCCGAGTACGTGGGCTCGAGCGACACCGTGCTCGACTGCGAGATTACGCCCAACCGCCCCGACTGCCTGTCTATGATCGGCATGGCCCGCGAGACCGGTGCCATCTTCGACCGCGATTTCCACGTTGAGCTGCCCGCCATCAAGGCCGAGACCGGCCGCGCGACCGACGATGAGCTTTCGGTCGAGATCGCCGACGAGGGCCTGTGCGACCGCTATGTCGCCCGCATTGTGCGCAACGTGAAGGTCGGACCCTCGCCCGACTGGATGGTCAAGCGCCTCAACGCCCTGGGCGTGCGCCCGCATAACAACATCGTCGACATCACCAACTACGTGATGATGCTCACCGGTCAGCCGCTGCACGCCTTTGACCTGGACACCTTTGCCGAGCGCGATGGCCGCCGTCGCGTGGTGGTCCGCGCCGCCCAGCAGGATGAGAAGTTCACGACGCTCGACGGCGAGGAGCGCACGCTTGACGCCGGCATGGGCCTTATCACCGACGGCGAGCGCCCTGTGGCTCTGGCCGGCGTTATGGGCGGCATGGATTCCGAGATCGAGGACGACACCGTCGACGTGATGGTCGAGAGCGCCTGCTTCAACGCCGGTCGCACCTCGCACACCAGCCGCGACCTGTCGCTGATCTCCGACGCCTCCATTCGCTTTGAGCGCCAGGTTGACGAGACCGGCTGCGTGGACGTCGCCAACGTTACCTGCGCGCTCATCGAGGAGATCGCCGGCGGCGAGGTTGCTCCCGGCTATGTCGACGTTTTCCCTGCGCCCAAGACTATCGACAGCATCAAGCTGCGCCTGGCCCGCGTGCATGCCATCTGCGGTGCCGACATCGAGCCCGAGTTTATCGAGCGTTCGCTCACCCGCCTGGGCTGCACCGTCGAGCGCGACGGCGATGACTTCATGGTCACCCCGCCGAGCTTCCGTCCCGACCTGCCGCGCGAGATCGACCTGATCGAGGAGGTCCTGCGCCTGTGGGGCATGGGCCGTGTGACGGCGACCATCCCGGCTGCCAAGAACCACATCGGCGGCCTGACCCGCGAGCAGAAGCTCACCCGCAAGGTCGGCGAGATCCTGCGCGCCTGTGGCCTCAACGAGACCACGACTTTTGGCTTTGCCGCCCCGGGCGACCTGGAGAAGATCGGTATGTCCACCGAGGGTCGCGGCTGCCCCGTGGTGCTCATGAACCCGCTGGTAGCCGAGCAGACCGAGATGCGCCGCTCGCTGCTGCCGGGCCTGCTGCAATCCGTGGCCTATAACGAGGCCCACGGCACGCCCAACGTGCACCTGTACGAGGTCGGCAGCCTGTTCCACGGTCGCGAGAACGCCAGCCTGCCCAAGGAGACCAAATCCGTGGCGGGTGTGCTCTCGGGCCAGTGGAGCGAGCAGTCCTGGAACATGAAGTACCGCAAGCTGCGCTTCTTCTTTGGTAAGGGCATTGTCGAGGAGCTGCTCGCCCAACTGCGCATCGAGAAGGTTCGCTTCCGTCCCGCCGAGGGCGAGGGCTACGCCTTCTTGCAGCCGGGTCGTGCGGCCGAGGTTCTGTCCGGCGGCACCGTGCTGGGCTGGGTCGGCGAGATCCACCCCGAGGCGCGCGAAGCGATGGGCATCGACGAGGTCGTCGTTGCCTTTGAGCTCGATCTGGACAAGCTGATCAAGGGCGCCCGCAATCAGGAGAACTACCGCGAGTTCTCGCAGTACCCTGCCGTTGAGCACGACCTTGCTATCGTGGTCGACAACGCTGTGACCTGCGAGGATCTTGAGCGCCGTATTACCAGCGCCGGCGGCAAGCTGCTCGAGGGCGTGCGCCTGTTCGACGTCTACCGCGATCCGGTCCGCGTGGGTGTGGGCAAAAAGTCCATGGCCTTCGCGCTTACGTATCGTTCCGACGACCACACGCTTACCAGCGAAGAGGTCGAGAAGGCGCACCAGAAGATCGTCACCAAGGTGTGCAAGGGCGTAAACGGCGAGGTTCGCGGCTAGGATCGCTTGCGTCTGTGACGAATGTATTGCAAAACGGCGCACTGCTTTGTTGGCAGTGCGCCGTTTGCTATGATAGCCGACGGCGTGTTACGAACCTAGCAATACGTAACACTGGCAAGGTGATTCAAACGGCGCTGCGATCGCGTGCCGACAACCGGGAGGCGCTATGCACATTCCAGATAACTACCTGTCCCCGCAGACCGATGCCGTTATGGCGGTGGCGATGGTGCCCGTATGGGTTCACTGCATCAAAAAGGTGCGCGCCACGCTCGATCGCGAGCATATGGCGTTCTTGGGCATTTGCGCCGCGTTCTCCTTTTTGCTCATGATGTTCAACGTGCCGCTGCCCGGCGGCACCACTGGTCACGCCGTTGGCGGCGCGCTCATCGCGCTGCTGCTGGGCCCCGAGGCCGCGGCTATCGCTGTCTCGGTCGCGCTGGCGCTGCAGGCGCTGCTGTTTGGCGACGGCGGCGTTCTGTCGTTTGGTGCCAACTGCTTTAACATGGCCTTTGTGCTGCCGTTTGTCGCTGCTGTCGTGTTCCGTGCGCTCAACAGCCGTCTGCACGACAAGAGCTGGGGCACCTCGGTTTCTGCCATTGTGAGCGGTTGGGTCGGCCTGTGCCTGGCGGCCCTGTGCGCGGCAATCGAGTTTGGTATTCAGCCGATGCTCTTTACCAACGCTTCGGGCGCGCCGCTGTACTGCCCCTTCCCGCTGTCCGTGGCTATTCCTGCCATGTTGATCCCGCATATGTTGGTTGCCGGCGTGATCGAGGGCGTGGCGACGGCCGCGATCTACGGTTTCATTAAGAAGACGGCGCCGGGCGTTATCGTCGGCCCCGAGGCCGCCTATGGTCAGCTTACCGCCGAGGGCGTTGCTGCCAAGAAGACCTCGCTGGTCCCCACCCTCATCTTGGTTGCCGTGCTTGTCGTGGCCACGCCGCTGGGCCTGCTGGCTACGGGTGACGCCTGGGGTGAGTGGGACGCCGAGGGCGCCGCGACCGCCGTTCAGGAGGCTGGCGACGACAGCCTGCAGGCTTCGGTCGGCCTCGATACCCCGACCTTTGCCGACGCCCTGCCCACGGGCGATTATCTGCAGGCCTATTCCGAGGAGCAGGGTCTTGGCTTTGCCGGGCAGGCTGCCATGTATATCCTGTCCGGTGTGATTGGCGTGGCGGTGCTCACCATCGCATTCCGCCTGATCTCGCTTACGGTCAAGGAAAGCGGTGCTCATGGCAATAGCCGAGCTGCCTAGCTGGCTTGCGGCCGAGGAGCGATACGAGCCCGCGGGAGCTCGACATCGTGTGATGCAAAAGAATGTCCTGCATCTGGCGAGCCTGCTTGAGCGGGTTCGCCTGGGTGGAGGCGCGCATGAGGGCGGGTCGATGGTCGACCGCGCCCTTTCTTGCGTTTCGGCTCCGGTGCGCCTGGTGGGGATGTTCGTCTGCGTCCTGTGCGTGTGTCTGACGCAAAGCCCGCTGTACCTCATGTTGATGGCGGCTATCGCGTTGGCGCTGGTCGCGGTGCGCCCCGCACGCGGGCTGCGTGCGACCTTTGTACCGGCGCTTGGCGCCACGGGACTTGCGGCGGTTCTGGCACTGCCTGCCCTGCTGCTGGGCGCGTCTGCCACGGGCGCCATGCTCAAGATCGCGCTCAAGACCTTCATTAATGTGTCGCTGGTACTGGGCGTTTCGTGGACGCTTACCTGGAGCCGCATGTCGGCGGCGCTCAAAATGCTGCATCTGCCCGACGAAGTTATCTTTACGTTTGATATGGCGCTCAAGCATATTGAGGTGCTGGGACGCACGGCGCACGATCTGTGCGAATCGGTCATGCTGCGCAGCGTCGGTTCCGCGCCTGCGGGTTTTTCGCGCACCGACTCGCTGGCGGGTATCATGGGCATGACGTTTATCAAGGCGATGGAATGCAGCCGCGCGATGGACGAGGCCATGCTGTGCCGCGGCTTCGCCGGCGTGTATCCGGCGCCCGCACGGAGCGGCTTTGGCTGGCGCGATGCCGTTTATGCGGCCGTTGTGGCGTTGCTCGTCGTGTTGTGCGCGGTGTTGTAGCGCGGACGGTCGAACTGTCGATGTGAGTAGGGAAGGGCGGCGTTTTGGCAAACGATACGAATAACGCGATGGGTGCGAGCGGTGCTGCCGGCGCCGAGGTCACGCCGCTCATCGAGTTTCGCGACGTGGTGTTTTCCTATGCGGGTCATACGGTGGTCGATGGCGTTTCGCTGCAGGTGGACCGTGGGGAGCTCGTTGCTCTGCTTGGTCCTAACGGCTGCGGCAAGACGACGATCATGCGTCTTATCAACGGCCTTGAGCTTGCGGACGCGGGTGCGTACCTGTTCGACGGGCATGCGGTCGATGCGGCATATCTCAAGGATTCCGCGACGGCCCAGCGGTTCCATCAGCGCGTGGGCTTTGTGTTCCAAAACGCCGATGCGCAGCTCTTTTGCGCCACAGTCGGCGAGGAGGTCGCGTTTGGCCCGGCTCAAATGGGGCTGCCGGCAGACGAGCTCGAGCGCCGCGTGCACGATGCCATGGGGCTGTTCCAGGTTGCCGATCTGGTCGATGCCTCGCCCTATCAGCTTTCGGGCGGGCAAAAGAAGCGTGTGGCGCTGGCGGCAGTCGTGTCGATGAACCCGGATATCTTGGTCCTCGACGAGCCTACCAATGGGCTCGACGAGGATTCATGCGACATCGTGGTCAACTTTCTTCTGGCCTATGTTGCTGCCGGCAAGACGGTCTTGATGAGCACGCATCATCAAGATTTGGTGCGGCGCCTGGGTGCCCGCGCCATCTATATCGATCGATATCACCATGTGGTCGAGGCGCCTTCGCCGTCGTATGGAACCGAAAGCGGTGCTACGGACTAGTTGCTGCGTAGAGCGTGCGTAGCCGCCCGCGCGGCTTTGCCGTGATGGTATAGTTATCCAGGTTTTTATGGGGGTGGCTATGCCAAGCTGGAACATTCATATCGCTCAGACGGAGCGTTTGCTGGAGCGCACCGGTGCGCTTGCCAATAGCGTGCGCGACCGCAATGCCTTTTTGTTTGGCTGCGTGGTTCCGGATATCTTCGTGGGCTATATGGTCCCTGGCATCGCCGATCCCATCCCGTACCGCATTACGCACTTTGCAAAGCCCGAGCCTATCCCTAAGCCGCGCGAGCACGAGTTCTGGGATACCTATGTGGCGCCGCTGCTCAAAGGGGCGCCTGTTGGTACGCCGGCTGCCGCGACCTCGATCGCCGAGGAGCGCGAGCGACTCAATCGGGTGCATTATCCCCAACGCTACAAGGATGCCGAGCCGGTTGCCGGTCCCGGCGCCTGTGAGTTCTCGCTTGCGTCCGAAGATGTGGCGCAGTCACTGCTCGATTTAACGCTGGGCGTCTGGTCGCATCTGGTAGCCGACACGGTATGGAACACGCGTGTGAACCAGTATCTGGAAGCACACGGCGGCAAGCCGTGCGAGGAGTTCCGCATTAAAAAGCAAGGCGACTTTGACTGGTTTGGAAAGACGCTGGGCATTGTTTCCATTCCGCGTGCGACCGATCGCCTGTATACCGCTGCGACGCGTTTTGGGCAGTATCCCATCCGTAAGGAGTATGTGCTCAAGACTATCGGTGTCATGCACGAGATTGTACGCGAAAACCCCGGCGAGCCCGATCATCCGCCGTATCGCCTGCTAACCGAGGAGTTTTTCGATGCAACGTTTACCGAGGTCATCGAACTAACCGAGGCAGGCTTTGCGGCTCGCGTTGCTGCTTCTGACGTTCCCGCAGTCCCCCTGATTGCTAGCTGCTAGCCGACCGGCTTAACGGAGAGCAGTTCATCCCAATTGACCAACAGCTCCCGTCGCAGGGCATCTTCGGTGGCGCGTTCCTGATCGGTCTTTGGGATGTAGAGGAGCCCCGCCTTTTTATGGATGAGTTCGGCGATGTTGTTAAAGCTCTTCGTGTCTTTGATTTGCTCATAGGTTATCTGGATAACGTCATAGCCCATGCTGGTGAGGGCGGTGGTGCGCTCGGCATCGGAGAGACTTGCGGCTTCGCCATCGTGGGCGGAGCGGCCTTGGCATTCCAAAATGACGCCCATGCTGTCGGTGTTGCTCTCTATGAGGATATCGGCGTAGCAGCAGGTTTTGTCATACAGTGAGCGCGCGGCGTCGCTGAGTGGGATGCGCACGTTGTTTGCGATGTTGATGCCCATGCCGCCCTCGTTGCGGGGGAGCGAAACAAGCATGGAGGTCTGTACTTCGAAGGGCGAGGCGGTCTGCCCCGTCATGTGCTCGGCCGTCCAGCGCAGTTGTTTAACGCCGCGCAGGCCTGCAGCCTGCTTGGCGAACGCGGCGATATCCGCTGCGCTGAGGAGCGGCGCACGTTTCCACAAATTGGTGTCATTGCCCTTGGTGTCGACAACGCGTTTCCAACCACAGTCGGGCGGAATGAGCTTAAGTGACATTGCCTCATCAAGTTGCTGTTGCGTACGCTTGCAGGGCGTAAACACTGCAAAGGAGCCGCACATCTCGTAGCAAGCCATGAGTAGCTGGTTGCGGGAGACCTGCGTAGCAAGGCTGAGCAGCGTGAACTCCGGTGAAGTGACATCAAACCCATGTTCAGTCTGCCTAAACGACCCAGGAGGCGGTTCCTGGGTCAGGAGGTGCGATTTAAACAGGCTTCGCGACCCCGATTGTGCCCGAGTGAATACAAGCCTGTGAAGCGGTGCGTGAAGCAGGTCTTTTACAACTGCATGACTTCCGAGGCTGCAACATCTGCGATCCATATTGCCAAGGCTAATGGCGGGGTAAAGGCCTAATACCTGCGGCGGGATACGGTAATAGTAAAAAGCGGATTGACCACATAGCGTCAGGTCCATGACGTCCTCCAGGTCGAAATGTGCTTTTGGACCGTGCGATGCCAGCGTCAATTCGGAAGTATGCGGCAAAATCTGAACCCTGTGAGCAGACCTGGCTTTTGAGCCTAGTTTATCAGGCATTTTGTTGTGAAAAAACAGGGTGTGCTCGAAGGTCTCGGAATTTGCCGCATACTTCCGAAAACGCGGTCGATCTGGCTCTTGCTAAAACGATTTAGCAGCGTCGGTTAAGGTGTGGTTTTGCCATCGGGCGAACACTTTTAGCGCTTGGGACTTTATTTTTTCGCCTCGAAGGGCGGATTTCGCGCTTTTGGTAAAGAAATGAGTGCGTGTTTTGCCGTGTGCCGGCATTGGCACAGAAAAAGGGCCCGGAAGGCAAAGCCTTCCGGGCCCTTTGCAATGCAAATCTGCTTGCAAGTGCGATTTAGCGCACCTGAGCGACGTAAGCGACGTTGGTCGAGGAGACCTTGTCCTCGAGCTGGACGCTCATGCGGGGATCGCCGGCGGTAGCGACGGTCAAATCGCCAGTCTCGACGTAGCCGAGCTCCTTAGCGGTCTCGATCGCCTTGACGATCGTGCCGTTGACGGTGCCCTGGGTAATCTCTGCCTGGTGCGGGATAACGCCCCAGTACATGATCATCTGCTGGACGGCCCACTCGTGGCGGGAGAACGCGCAGATCGGCATGTTGGGACGGAAGTGCGAGATCAGGCGAGCGGTACGACCGGTGGTCGTCGGCACGGTGATGCACTTGGCGCCAACGGTGGTGGCCATGTTCACAGCGGACATACCCACAACGTTGTTGACAACGCGGGTGCCGTGAGCATCGGCCGGAACCTCGAGCGGAGCGTGGGCCGGGAGGTACTTCTCGGTCTCGAGAGCAATGCTGGCCTGCATCTTGACGGCCTCAACCGGGTACTTACCGGCAGCGGACTCGCCGGACAGCATAACGGCGTCGGTGCCGTCGTAGATGGCGTTAGCAACGTCGGCAACCTCGGCGCGCGTCGGGCGCGGGTTCTGCTGCATGGAGTCGAGCATCTGCGTAGCGGTGATGACGGGCTTGTAAGCCGCATTGCACTTGGCGATGATCTCCTTCTGGATGTGGGGAACGAGTTCGGGCTTAATCTCGATGCCCAGGTCGCCACGGGCGACCATGATGCCGTCAGAAGCCTCGAGGATCTCGTCGAAGTTCTCGACGCCCAGGGCGCACTCGATCTTCGGGAAGATCGTCACGTGCTCGCCACCGTTCTCGCGGCAAAGCTCGCGGATGCCGCGGACGGACTCGCCGTCACGGATGAAGGAAGCGGCGATGTAGTCGATGTTCTCGGTCAGGCCAAAGAGGATGTCCTGACGATCGCGCTCGGTGATGGCGGGCAGCGAGATGTTGACGTTGGGCATGTTGACGCCCTTGCGCTCGCCGATCAGGCCGTCGTTCTTAACGACGCAGGTCATGTCCTGGCCGTCGACGGACTCGACCTCGAGGGCAACCAGGCCGTCATCGATCAGGATGAGGGAGCCCTTCTCGACCTCGGAGGGCAGAGCCAGGTAGTCGAGGGAGATGTGCTCAGCGGTGCCGTGGAAATCCTCGGACGTGGGCTGAGCGGTGACGACGATCTTGTCGCCGGTCTTGACGGCAACCTTCTTGCCATCGACCAAAAGGCCGGTGCGGACCTCGGGGCCCTTGGTGTCGAGCAGGATGCCGACAGGCAGACCGAGCTCCTTGGAAATACGGCGGACGCGCTCGATGCGACCGTGGTGCTCGTCGTAGGAGCCGTGCGAGAAGTTAAAACGGGCGACGTTCATGCCCGCCTTGATCATCTCGCGGATGGTCTCGTCGCTATCGCAGGCGGGACCCATGGTGCATACAATCTTGGTGCGCTTGTACATTCAGACCTCCATCTGACATCGTCTTGCGCTGATAGATAAACCATAAGAAATAAAACTGAGATGATTATAACGAAATGCCGACCGAATACCCCAAAAAATCGACCGTACGCCGATTTAGAAGTTCATTTTTTGCGGAAAAACGGTATATGCAAAAACTTTACCAACCGTTCTAACCGCTGCTATCTGGGCGATATTTTAGTTCGATGATGCGCCGAAGAAAAAACGTTTTATCAATGTTGAGCATCACACGGTCTGCATCGTTGCGAATGGACCCTATTTCCAAATGGATTGTTTTGGCTAGACCCGTCGCTTTGGGGTACCATAGCTCCACTATCAACTGCCGCTCAGCACGGCAGCCTTGATGAGCCCTTGCCCTTCTCCTGGGAATTATGATCGGGCATCAATCTGCTGAGTGGCCCGAATCCCAGGAGGGGACTCTATATGCAAAAGGAATACCTGTCCGCCGCGGCGGAGGTACTCAGCGACCAGGGTGTCGATGAGAACCTCGGCCTGAGCAACGACGAGGCGTCGTCGCGCCTCGCCAAGACAGGCCCTAACAAGCTCGAGGAAGCCGAGAAGACCCCGTTGTGGAAGCGCTTCTTTGAGCAGATGGCCGACCCCATGGTCATCATGCTGATCGTTGCCGCCGTCATCAGTGCGCTCACGGGCATGGTCAAGGGCGAGCCCGACTTTGCCGATGTTGCCATCATCATGTTCGTCGTTATCGTCAACTCGGTGCTGGGCGTGGTCCAGGAGGCTAAAAGCGAGGAGGCTCTCGAGGCCCTGCAGGAGATGAGCGCGGCGCAGTCCAAGGTGCTGCGCGACGGCAAGCTCGTGCACCTGCCGAGCGCCGAGCTCGTGCCCGGTGACGTGATCATGCTCGAGGCGGGCGACTCCGTCCCGGCCGACTGCCGCGTGCTCGAGAGCGCCACGATGAAGATCGAGGAGGCCGCCCTTACCGGCGAGTCCGTGCCCGTCGAGAAGCATGCCAACGTGATCGAGCTCGCCGCCGGTACCGACGACGTGCCGCTCGGCGACCGCAAGAACATGTGCTACATGGGTTCCACCGTGGTATACGGCCGCGGCCGCGCCGTCGTGGTCGGCACCGGCATGAATACCGAGATGGGTAAGATCGCCGGCGCCCTGGCCGAGGCCAAGGAAGAGCTCACGCCGCTGCAGGTGAAGCTTGCCGAGCTCAGCCGCATCCTCACCATCATGGTTATCGTCATCTGCGTCGTCATCTTTGGCGTCGACATCATCCGCCACGGCGTGGGCAACGTCCTTACCGACCCGACTGCCTTGCTCGACACCTTTATGGTCGCTGTCTCGCTTGCCGTCGCCGCCATCCCCGAGGGCCTGGTTGCCGTCGTGACTATCGTGCTTTCGCTCGGCGTGACCAAAATGGCCAAGCGCCAAGCGATTATCCGTAAGCTTTCCGCCGTCGAGACCCTTGGCTGCACACAGACCATCTGCTCCGACAAGACCGGTACCCTCACCCAGAACAAGATGACCGTCGTCAAGCACGAGCTCGCTGCGCCTAAGGAGAAGTTCCTGGCAGGTATGGCGCTGTGCTCCGATGCTCAGTGGGACGAGGAGCTGGGCGAGGCCGTGGGCGAGCCGACCGAGTGCGCGCTCGTCAACGATGCCGGCAAGGCTGGTCTTACTGGCCTGACTGCCGAGCACCCGCGCGTGGGCGAGGCCCCGTTCGACTCGGGCCGCAAGATGATGTCCGTGGTCGTCGAGACCCTGGACGGCGAGTATGAGCAGTACACCAAGGGCGCGCCCGACGTGGTGATCGGCCTGTGCACCCATATCTACGAGGGCGATAAGGTCGTCCCCCTGACCGAGGAGCGTCGCGCCGAGCTCGTGGCCGCCAACAAGGCCATGGCCGACGAGGCTCTGCGCGTGCTGGCGCTGGCAAGCCGCACCTACACCGAGGTCCCGAGCGACTGCAGCCCCGCTGCGCTCGAGCACGACCTGGTCTTCTGCGGCCTGTCCGGCATGATTGACCCGGTCCGCCCCGAGGTCGCCGACGCCATTCGTGAGGCCCACGATGCCGGTATCCGCACCGTCATGATCACGGGCGACCACATCGACACCGCCGTGGCCATCGCCAAGCAGCTGGGCATCGTCGCCGATCGCAGTCAGGCTATCACCGGTGCCGACCTCGACCGCATGAGCGACGAGGAGCTCGACGCGCACATCGAGGATTATGGCGTGTACGCCCGTGTCCAGCCCGAGCACAAGACCCGCATCGTCGAGGCTTGGAAGTCGCGCGACCAGATCGTGGCCATGACGGGCGACGGCGTCAACGACGCCCCATCCATCAAGCGCGCCGACATCGGCGTGGGCATGGGCATCACCGGTACCGACGTCACCAAGAACGTCGCCGACATGGTGCTTGCCGACGACAACTTCGCCACCATCATCGGTGCCTGCGAAGAGGGCCGTCGCATCTACGACAACATCCGCAAGGTCATCCAGTTCCTGCTTTCGGCCAACCTTGCCGAGGTCTTCTCGGTGTTTATCGCCACGCTCATCGGCTTTACCATCTTCCAGCCGGTGCAGCTGCTGTGGGTGAACCTGGTCACCGACTGCTTCCCCGCGCTCGCGCTGGGCATGGAGGATGCCGAGGGCGACATCATGAAGCGCAAGCCGCGCAACGCCAAGGACGGTGTCTTTGCCGGCAATATGGGCCTGGACTGTGTGGTCCAGGGCCTAATCATCACCGTGCTGGTGCTGGCGAGCTTCTTTGTGGGCGTGTACTTTGACATGGGCTACATCCACATCGCCGATATGATCGCCGGCAATGCCGACGAGGAAGGCGTGATGATGGCGTTCATCACGCTCAACATGGTCGAGATTTTCCACTGCTTCAATATGCGCAGCCGTCGTGCGTCGCTGTTCACCATGAAGAAGCAGAACAAGTGGCTGTGGGCTTCCGCCGCGCTGGCACTGGTGCTGACGGTGATCGTGACCGTGCAGCCGACGCTTGCCGAGATGTTCTTTGGTCCTGTGACGCTTGAGCTCAAGGGCGTTCTTGCCGCGCTGGGCCTGGCCTTCCTGATCATCCCGCTGATGGAGATCTACAAGGCGATCATGCGCGCGGTCGAAGAGGAGTAGGTCGAAAGGCCATCCTTCTCACCGGCCCGACCGCCTGCGGGGTTTCTTCTTCGCTGGTCCTCGCGCTTCGCGCTGCGGGATCGCTCAGAAGAAAACACTCCCGGGGCGGGCCCTACGGTATCCTTGCTGGCTTTTCTCCCGCGCGGATGAAAAAGGGCTGAGGGAAAGTTTGTGAGCTGGTCGGGCTTTGCCCGGCCAGCTCTTTTTGATTTAAAATACCTGCTCAGTTGTGATTTATGGTGCTGGGAGGCGCTTGTGGGCAAGGCTAAGGCTAAAGCGAAGAAAAAGACGACGGGGGCGCGGGCTAAGCGCGATCGTCGTCGGAAGCTCGCGACCGAGGCTCCCGCATCTGCTGAGGAGTTGCTGGCAAGCGTGCCGGGGCTCGACGCGCTGCAGGACGTTCCGGCGTTTGATGACCTGCCGGTCGATGAAACCCAGCAGACTGCCTTTGATGATTTCTGCGCACATGCCGAGGAGCCCGAGCAGATGCGGCTGGGTGCCGTGGTGCGCTTGGATCGCGGGTTTCCGCTGGTGGCGACTGCCGACGACACCTTTCGCGCCGAGCATGCCGTGGGGTTTGCCAAGTCGCGCGGCGAGGACGAGGTCCTGCTGCCTGCCGTGGGCGACCGTGTGGCGGTACGCCGCGCTCCCGGGCACGATATGGGCGTGATTGAGTGCGTGCTGCCGCGCCGTACGAGCTTTGAGCGTTGGCGCGGCCGTGCCCGTGGAGAGCGCCAGGTGCTCTGCTCCAACGTGGATAGCGTGCTAGTCGTGCAGGCGCTCGGTGCCGGTGAGGTGCTGCTCGACCGCGTGGCGCGCTCGCTGGTGTTGGCGCTCGACTGCGATGCCGAACCGGTGGTGGTGCTCACCAAAGCTGACCGCTGCGATGCCGAGGAGCTCGAGCGCGATTTGGACCGCGTGCGCCGCCTGGTGGGTCCGGACGTGCGCGTGATCGTGACGTCCTCTGCCGAGGGCCGCGGCCTGGACGAGGTCCGTGCCTGCGTGCCTGCCGGGAGCTGCGCCATGATTCTGGGCGAGTCGGGTGCCGGCAAGTCGACGCTGCTCAATGCACTGCTGGGCCACGATACGTTGGCGACCGGCGGTGTGCGCGAACGCGACGACCAGGGTCGCCACACCACGGTCGCGCGCGTGATGGTGGCACTGCCGGGCGACGCCGGTGTGATCGCCGATGCCCCGGGCCTGCGCAGCCTACCGCTCGTGGGTCACGAGCGGGGTCTGGCGCGCGCCTTCCCCGAGATTGTCGAGGCATCGCGCGCGTGCCGGTTTGGCGATTGCACGCATACCCATGAGCCGGGTTGCGCCGTTCGCGAGGCCGAGGACGCCGGGCAGATTGACAGCCTGCGTCTGGAAACGTTCCAAAACCTGGCGTCATCCATGCGCGTGAGCGCTCAAATGCTCGATCCCGATGTCCATCTGTAATTGATTTTTCCTATGACAGCCGTCTCCCAACTGTTCGGGAGACGGCTTTTTTGCTGCGGAAAAGCCTCGAAACATGCAGTTTGCTGACGTGCTGACCAAAACCTTGCCACGAGCTTGACGGGCTGGTCAGCTTTTGGTCAGCGATTGGTTTGACATCGAAAACCAAGATTGCGATTGCGCCGCTTTGCACTCTGACCGCCCAGACAATGGTGGTACGGGCATTCGCCCGGCACTGCCATGAGAGGAGCGGCCGTGAACAAGAGCAAGCGCATCGCCATCAGTCTGGTCGCGGGCGTGCTCGCTGCTCTGCTCTGCATGGTTTACGGCTCGTCGATCCGCTCGCAAGCCGAACAGGTCCAGGCTGAGACCTTGGCCAAGTACGGTGGCGATCGCGTCGAGGTATGCGTCGCGGCGCGCGATATCGATGTGGGCGAGACCCTCGATGAGACCAATGTCATAACCCAGGAATGGCTGACGAGTCTGCTGCCGCGTGACGCGGCGACCGAGCTGCGCCAGGTGCGCGGCGACGTGACGACTTCGCGTATTCCCAAAAACGCCGTGATCTGCAATGTCTACACCAAGGCCGAGAGCCACAAGCTCGAGGTGCCTAAGGGCAAGGTCGCCGTTTCGGTGGCGGTCGATGCCGAGCACTCGGTCGGCGGTGCTACGGGCGTGGGCAGCTACGTGGATGTGTATGTGCAAAAAGACGGAGTAACCGATCGGCTGTGCGGCGCGTACGTGATCGATACCAGTGAGGATTCCGGTGCCACGCGCGAGGGCAAGATCGAATGGGTGACGCTGGCGGCTGACCCCGAAGACGTCAAGGAACTGCTGGGGGCATCGGGCAAGGGAACGGTCAGCTTGACGATTCCCGCCACGGCGCGCGGCAAAAAGAGCGGAGGCGACGAGTGATGAAGGCGATCTGGCTTGCGTGCTGCGCGTGCGGCGATTACGGGCTGTTGCAGCGGGAAGTCGAGGGCCGTGACGCGGGTGCACAGGTGCTTCGCGTGGGTGACCTGGACGGGCTGGTTTCCATGGCGCGGGCGTTTCCGTCGCGCCGCGGGGCTGCCATCATCGCGGCGTCTCTGTTTGATACCGAAGATGTGCGCAAGACTGTTGCGCGCCTGACGGCCGAAGGCCGCGTGAGTCGCGTGGTCGTGTTGATAGAAGCGCTCGATCCGTCGGATATCGAGGAGCTGTTTCGCGCGGGGGCGACCGAGGTCATCGCTGCGCACAGTATATGCGGCAACGGGCGCGCGGGCGAGGGAGCGGTTGATTCCGATCGGCGCATGACGATTGAGCCCGATGCTTTTGTTGATAGGGAACCCGGGGCGCCTCGCGCTACAAGAGGCCCGCGTGTTGATGATTATGGAAAAGCGGAAGCCGAGCATGGTCGGCGCCCCCGGAACCCCCTTGTATACGATGACGATGGAGGGCCGGCGCAGCATGCTGGCGACTCCCCGGCTGTAGATATGGGATACGTGCACGGCGTGAATCTGGCGGATGAACTCGACGAAGTTGAGGGCTTTGCCGGGTGCGGCGAGTTGTCGCCGATGCAGCATGAGCAGATTGCACAGAACGAGCCTGCCTCGCAGACCGAACAGGCTGCCATGTCGGCTTGGACGCAGCGTGTGGTTGCGGCGGGGGAGACGGGGACGCTGTCACCGACGCCCGCCCCGCCGCCTCCGATGCCGCCGGCAGACGCTGCCGCTCCGCCGCATCGAGCTCCGGTCATCTGCGCCATTTCGGGTTCGGGCGGTTGCGGCAAGTCGACGATCGTTGCCACCATGGCACACACATCGTCGCTGTTGGGCTTGCGTGCCGCCGTGCTCGACCTGGACCTGATGTTTGGAAACCTTTACGACTTGTTAGGCGTCGATGCCCCGCGCGATATGGCGACACTTATCGAGCCGTCGACGGCGGGCGCGCTCACCGAGCCGGATATCGTAGCCGCTTCGATGCGCGTGGCGCCGGGCGTTACGCTCTGGGGTCCCGTTGCGGCTCCCGAGCAAGCCGAGCTCATGGCACGTCCGGTGGAGCTACTGCTTGATGTTCTGCGTCGCGAATCCGACGTGGTCTTTATCGATACCTCGGTCTTTTGGGGCGACGCCGTGGCGGCTGCGGTGGTAGCGAGCGACCGTTGCCTGGTCGTTGGCGATGCGGCGGTGTCGTCCGCGACATCGGCGTCGCGCGTCATTGAACTGGCAAGTCGAGTAGGTGTGCCGCGCACGCGCATGAGCGCCGTGTTCAACCGGTTCGGTGCGCGCGGGGCAGACGAGGACGTCGCCATGCGCTTTGAGATTGCCTGTGCGTTGAGCTCCAAGATTCGTATCGCCGATGGCGGGCAGGATCTCGCCGCGCTCATGGCGTTTGGACGCGCTGACGAGGCAGTGGGTCAGACGAGCGCTTTTGCGACCAGCGTGCGCGAGGCCACGCGCAAGATGCTCGTGGAACTGGGGTGCGCCGTCGGCCCTTGGAGCGATATGGTCGCCGACCGTGCAACGCGCACTGAACGCCCGCGTATTCGCCTTCCCTGGTCGCGCGAGGGTGATCAGCGATGAGCCTGCAAACAAGGATTAAGGCTGCCGGCGCTGCAGCGGCGGCAGCGCCTGTAGATGCGGGGCGTCGCCGCGCGGTGAAACGACGCACCAAGCGCGCCGTGATGGACCGCATGGGTTACGACGAAGTGGCGCGTATCAGCGCCTATATCGACCCGGCACTTGCCCGCTCGGAATTGCGTCCCGCGGTGGAGGCGGCGCTCAATGTTGAGGAGCCGACCGATCTCGCGACGCCCGAGCGCGAGACCATCATCGACGAGATTTTGGATGACGTGGTGGGCTTGGGGCCGTTGCAGCCGCTCATCGAGGACGATACCGTTACCGAGATCATGATCAACGGCTGCCGCTCGGCTTTCTTTGAACGTGGCGGCGTCTTGTACCCCATCGAGCATGCGTTTGAGGATGATGAGCAGATCCGTGTGCTTATCGACCGCATCATCTCGCCACTTGGCCGTCGTATCGACGAGCGCAGCCCCATCGTCAACGCCCGCCTCAAAACGGGCTATCGCGTCAACGCGGTGATTCCGCCCGTGGCGATTGACGGACCGATTCTCACCATCCGAAAGTTCTCGGACCGCATCTGCTCGCTGGACGAGCTTGTGGGGCTGGGGTCGCTGCCGCTTTGGTATGCGCAGCTGCTGTCGTGCGCGGTGTCGCTGCGACAGGACCTGGCGGTTGCGGGAGGCACGGGATCTGGTAAGACCACCCTGCTCAACGCGTTGTCATGCGAGATTTCCACCGGCGAGCGCATCGTGACGATCGAGGACTCTGCCGAGCTCAAGTTTGCGCATCATCCGCACGTGGTGCGCCTAGAGGCGCGCGAGGCTTCAATTGAGGGCGAGGGCGCGGTGACGATCCGCGACCTGGTGACCAATGCCCTGCGCATGCGCCCCGACCGCATCGTGGTGGGCGAGGTGCGCGGTGCTGAGTGCTGCGACATGTTGCAGGCCATGAACACGGGCCACGACGGGTCGCTCACCACACTTCATGCGGGTTCAGAACAGGAGACCGTGGTGCGCCTGACGTTGCTTGCACGTTATGGCATCGATCTGCCGAGCGAGCTCATCGAGGAGCAGATTGCCATGGCGCTCGACGGCATCGTGATGTCCGAGCGCCACGCCGATGGCAGGCGTTTCGTCTCCTCGTATTCGGGGGTGCGACGCGCCGCATCGGGCGGCGTGGAACTTGAGCGCTACGTGACCTTCGATGCCGCCGAGCGCACCTGGACGCTTGACCGCGAGCCGCCGTTTATCGCAGAAGGCCTGCGGTCGGGGACGCTCACACAAGAGGAGGTGGACGAATGGAGATCGCTATGCCCCTCGTCGTAGGGGGCTTGGCAGGGCTTTCTGTCGCGACGGTGTGTGGGGCAGAGCCTCGTGTGCCGCAGGTACCGCCGGCGGAGCTGGCACGTCAGGCGCTCGAGACGGTGGCAGAGAAGCTGCCGCGTGAGCTGGTGGAAAACGATCTGCTGAAAAAGATCGCCCGTTCATGGGCATCGCTGGCTCCGACGCATCGACTTGGCCTCGTGATCGAAGATGCTTCGGGGCGTTTGGCGTTTCTGCTGCTATCGAGCGGTGTCTGCTGCGTTTTACTAACGATAGTGTCGTTATCGCCCCTCGGATTTGCCTTGGGACTTGTTGCTCCGTTTGCCGTTGGCGCCGCCCGGGATGGCTTTGAGAGCCGGCGTGAGCAACACGATGCAGAAGAGGCCATGCCCGAGGCGTTTACCGCGCTTTCCATGTCGCTTGCCTCGGGGCACTCTCTTGCCCAGGGCATGCGCTTTGTGGGCGCTCATGCGCAAGAGCCGGTGCATACCGAGTTTTTGCGGGTGGCGGCGGCGATCGATTGCGGTATCTCGGCGACCGACGCGCTCGATGACTTGCTCGTGCGCATCGACGCTCCCGGCCTTTCGCTTGTGACCTTGGCGCTTAAGGTGTCTCAGCGCACCGGTGCTCCGCTTGCCGACTTACTGTCCGAGGCGTCGAGCATGGTGGGGGAGCGCATTGAGCTCAAGCGCCGCCTGGATGTTAAGACGTCGCAGGCTCGCATGTCGGCGCATATGGTCGCGGCGATGCCGGCGGGCATGTGCGCGGTGTTGGCGTTGCTTTCGGCAGATTTTCGTCGCGGTCTTGCGATGCCTGCCGGCGCGGGCGCTGTGATGCTGGGTCTTGCCCTCAACGCCGTTGCCCTGGTGGTTATCCGGCGCATTATGCGGGTGGAGCTATGAGCGCCCCGGTTGCAGTTGCGGCTTGCCTATGCGCCCTGAGTGTATTTGTCGCGACGGGTTTGGATCGGGCGGATGCACGCAAGATCGCAGGGGCCTGCAAGCGCGAGGCGGTGCTGGTCGCTGCCGCGGGTCGCTCGGTGGTCGATGCTCTGACCGCGCGAGTGAAGGGCGCGGTTGGAGCGGGCAGCCCGGCGCGAGTGTCGCTCGGCGAAGTGTCCGAGATGATCGATGTTGTGCGCTTGGGTCTTTCGGCCGGTCTTTCGTTTGATGCGGCGCTTGAGATTTTCTGCGCCAACCGCCGGTCAGTGCTGGCTCTTCGACTTGAGCGGGCCTGCATGGCGTGGCAGGTGGGCGTGGGCACGCGTGAGGACGAGTTGTTGGCCGCCGCGCGCGACCTGGACGTGCGAGCGCTCGAGACCTTTGCCATCACGGTGGGGCAGGCGCTCGCCCTGGGTGCCCCACTTGCCGAGACGCTGGCCGCTCAAAGTCGCGAGATCCGTGCGGCTCATCGCGCCGCGGTCGAGCGTGAGATCGAGCGTGCGCCCGTCAAGCTGCTGATTCCCACCGGCACGCTCATCTTGCCGGCGTTGCTTCTGTCCATATTGGGCCCGCTGCTGGGAGCAGGCGGGATGATGTAGGGAGGAATACATGAACACGATGGTCGAAGTTGCTGACAAGGCTTGGAACTGGGCTTTTTGCCGGGCGATCCGCGCTCGCCAGCATGTCAAGGAGCTGTTGCGGGAGGAGAGCGCGCAGGGTACCACCGAGTACGCCATTTTGGTGGGCGTGCTTGTGGTGATCGCGATTATTGCCATCGTTGCATTTAAAGGCAAGGTCCAAGATCTATGGAACGCTATCAGCGAGGGCATCAACAGCCTGTAGAGGGCGAGCGCCCCATCGGGGTGCTGCTGGTGTTTGCTTGCCTGACCGTGGCGATAGCGGCGGTGCTTTGGGGGCTTAACGCCGCGCGGCAGCAGCGTCCTGGGGCCGCCTTCGATTCGGGCTCAGATTCGGCGGTGGCGTCTCAAAAAGATGAGATGCGAGATGCGGACGATTCGGATGTCGCTGTCACGGCGCAAACCTTTCTGCGGACGCTCGACAAGCGGTCTGGCACTGCGACGGATTCGCCTGAGGACAACGCGATTGCGGTCCGGCTTGCATGGTCCGAGGACCGACCGATGACCGAGGCAGCGGCGGATATGTTACGCGCCTACCGCGAGGTGCCAACGGCCCAGCTCGCCCTGAGCGGCTATCTCGATATTAAGGGCAACGTATGGGGCGCCATCGTGCGCGATGGGCGCGGCTGGGTCGATATGGTGACGGTTGCCGCGGATGCTGGCGATGCTTCGTGTCGTCTGCGCGTGATCCGCCTGAGCCCGCAGGCATCGAACTCAAAGGAGGGGTCGTGAAATGCATGACGTCCTGCGCGAGGAGTCTGCCCAGGCAACGGTCGAATACGCCATCGTCACGGTGGCGCTGTTATCGATCGTGCTGGCGATCGCGGGGCTTTGGCGTGCTGGCACCGATGGGCGCTTGGCGGCGCTGGTTGAGCGGGCGGCATCCCATGGCGTTGCCTCGACATCGGTTATCGACGCCGCTGCGGGCGCTAAGGACATCGCGTTGTATTGATATCGCGCGTGAGGACCGGGCGCAGTCAACGGTCGAGGCCGCTTTTTTGCTGCCGACGTTTCTGACGCTCATCCTTCTCGCACTGCAACCGGTGTGCCTGCTCTATGCGCGTGCGGTCATGGAGTCTGCCGCCGCCGAGACCGCGCGGCTCATGACCACGACGACGGCGGAGGACGACGATCTTAAGGAGTTCACCCGCCGCCGGCTTGCCGCAGTGCCCAGCGTTTCGATTTTTCATGCCGGCGGGCCGTTGTCGTGGGATATCGAGCTTGGCCGGGCCGGTGCGGGTGGCGTCTCGTCCGTGTCCGTTTCCGGCGAGGTCAAGCCGTTGCCTGTGATCGGTGCGTTTGCGCAGGCTATGGGTGGTACCACCGAGGGCGGCTACGTTGAGCTCAAGGTCGATGTCTCGTATCAATCACGTCCCGAATGGCTGGAGGGAGATTATGATTCGTGGATTGCTGCATGGGATTAAGCGTTTCTGGTCTAGATGCGTTTTGACGCGCCGTCCGAGCTGCCATCGCAAGCGAGGCGGCTTTATGGGCCGCGCCGGTGTTGATCTGTTTATCGAAGACGGCGCCTATACCACGCTTTCTTCTGCCGTGGTCATCCTAGTGGTGCTCACGTTGTTGTTTTCGTCGACCGCGGCGATATGGAGCATGTCGCGTGCCGGGGATACTCAGGTGGCGGCCGATAGCGGCGCGCTGGCGGGTGCCAACGTAGTGTCGTCCTATCACACGGCTGCCACGGTGGTTGATGCGAGCATCTTGAGTTTGGGCCTGGCGGGGTTTGCCACGATCGGGACGGGCCTGGTCGCCATCCTCATCCCGGGTGCCGAACCAGTTGCCGGCAATATGGTCGACACCGGGATTGAGATCATTAAAACGCGCAACAAGTTTGCCAAAAGCGCATCGGAAGGCTTACAGAAAATCGAGACGGCTCTGCCGTATCTGATCGCCGCGCGTGCCACGCAGGCGGTGTCGGCGCAGGATACCGATAGTGTGACCTATACCGGCACGGCGCTTGCCGTGCCCAGGACATCCGAGTCCGATTTCGCTGCGCTCGAGGGGTCCGAGATCTCGACCGATACCATTAAAGACACATCAGATGATTTAGAGCGTGCGGCCGAGGAGCTGCGGAAGGCTTCTGAGGACACGTCGAAGGCTAAAGAGCGCGCTTGGCTGGCGGATTGTGGTGGGTCTGACAAGGGCACGATTGGTAGCCGTTCGTGCATGTGGGAGCGCGCGAAGAAGCTGGCGTCGCTGCCGGGAGAGCTCAACCCACATTACGCATCGAGCGTCACGTGGGAGCCCCAGGTGGCGCTTGACCGAGCGAGAACATATTACCGTCAGCGCCTGGCTAACGAAAAGCCGCTCGGCATCAGTGTCGAGATGAAGGCGGAATCTGCCGCTCGAAAGGCGTTCTATCGGTATGCCGGTGAAGAGCTCAGGCGTGCCTCCATCGTGGACGACGGCACGAGCGTCGTCGCGGACCTGCCGCTGCTGCCGCGCAACGCGGACGAGGTCAGGGCGAGCGATCTTTATACCGATGCCGCGTGGCCGACGAGCAGCAATGACGGCAAGACGTACATCCATTATGGAACTGGCTGCCCAAACTATAAAAAGGGAGCGCCGGGAGGACTGTCATCGGTTGCTGACTTTGACGGGAGAGAAGCATGCGACCGCTGCCATTTTGGAGTCAAGACACTGGGTGCCGTCGCCGCTCCTTCTACATCGATCGAAAACGGCTTCGAGTATCACTTTGACAAGTTCAAAGACGCCATGGAAGACTACGCCGAATGCCGCAACAAAGAGCTTGAGCTCGAGCGACAGACCGAAGGCGAGGCCGATCGCGCGGGAAGCGCATTCGATCAGGCCATTAAAGCGCTTTCGGGTGAGCGTCCGCGTATCGCGCCGCCCGGTCGCAACGGCGTGGTCGCCCTTGCGGTTTCGGGCGATATGACCAGCCCCGATCAACTTAACTCCTCGTTTAACACGGCGGTTGAGCTTGGCAGTCGCGGTGCTATCTCTGCCGCGGTGCTGGCGCCCGATGAGGCGACGGCGCAAAACAACGTGCTTTCGCGATTTTTCTCGACATTGAAGGAGCGCTCGGGCGGCGTTGCCGGCGTATTCGACGGCGTCATGGATGTTTGGGGACGGCTACTTGTGGGATACGGAGACATCCAAGGCTCGGCCGACGAGCTTATGGATGAGATGATCGATGACCTGGGAGGGGGCAGCGGCGCGTTGGGCTCCATTGCATCGTGGCTCGGCGATACCGTTTCGGCGTCCGTGGCGGCGTTGGGTCTGGAACCGTGCGACTTGCGCCTGCGAAAGCCAGTGCTGACCGATTCCGCCAACGTCATTAAGAGTCCGGGGTCTGACATTGCCGGTCTCTCTCAAGCGCAAGACAAGCTGCGAAGTATTCCGTTGGGCGTGACCGATCCCAAGGCGCTTTGCGAGGCGTTGGAATATCAAGTCGAACGCACCATTAGCGGTGCGGTGTTCACGCTTGCGGAGATTCCTCTGCCCGGCGGCGGCTCCATTCCGCTCACCGTCGATGTCGCCACGCTGGTTGGCGCTCTGAGCGGTGGGTCGTAATGAGTATCCGCATGCGTCTGCGCGAGGAGCGCGCCCAAGCGACGGTGGAGATGGCGGTGGTTACACCCGTTTTGCTGGTGCTGGCACTCATCGTGTACAACGTCATGATCTTTGCCAGCGCTGTCGCGCGCTTCGACCGCGTGGTGCCCGACATCGTGTTGGCACACGCCGTGGCGTCGGAGGGGGAGGGCGACGAAAGCTCTGCCGATGCCTCGGCGACGGTTCAGACTCAAATTCTGAATGCCATGGAAGGCTATGACTTGCGGATCGAAGTGTCGAGCGAGCAAGGCGCGGAGGCATCGGATGGTGGCCTGCTCTCCCTATCCGGTACGTTTAGGACCTACACTTGCACCATGCACTATGAGCCGTGGCCGACTTCTCTCAGCATCGCTGGCGTTTCGCTGGGGGCGCCGACAACGTTGTCGCACGAGCGCGCGGTGACGGTCGATCCATGGCGTCCGGGGGTGGTCATGTGACCGCGGTCTCGTCCTACATCGCCTACGCGCGGGCACTCAATAGGCTGGGTTGGACGCCGGCCGAGTTTGTGGTGGCGGAGTCGTTTGTCGTGCGCCTGCGCGGCATGCTGGGACGGCGTCCGGTTGCCGCCAACGGCCTGCCGCTCGTCATGGCGTTTCCACGCTGCTCTTCGGTCCATACGTGTTTTATGGTCTATCCCATCGACATCGCCTTCATCGATCGCGACGGCAATATCCTCGCGCGCTACGAAAACGTTTGTCCTTGGCGCATGTGCTCCCATCCATACGCCTGGGCCGCACTAGAGCGCCCTTCAATCGTTGTTTCGATCCCTGCTCTCCAACGCGTGCCGGCTTAAGAATTGGCGACAGTGGACTTTCGTCATACGAAATTGGGTAAGATGGAGGAGAAGATGCATGGATGTTGAGATCCATCCCAACTCTAAAAAGCACCTGACGGAAGGGGTCGATGATGGGCAAGACGTATACGGCCGCTAATGGTCAGGTTGTAACGGATGAAATGATTGACGCGTGGTGCGAGTCGTACGAGCGCGGAGAGTTTCCGGATGGCGAACACACCGTTGGTGGGATCGTGCATGGACGGCCCCCGCTCTCAGGCGAGGGGACGGCAACGCTGTCGGTCAAGATTCCTCTGGGAATGAAGGAGGCCATTCGTCGACGGGCGGCTGCCGAGGGGATGACGCCAAGTGAGTTTGCCCGTGCGGCTCTGAGCGAAAAACTTCTTGCTGCCGGCTGATGCCTCTGACGTGCCGATTTATAGAACCGAGGCTGTGCTCAAAAACTTTTTTAAAATTCTCGGTTGACCGGAACGCGTCCTTGGTTATACTAATCAAGCCTTGAAACAAGGCACACCTCAAATGGCTGGGTAGCTCAGTTGGTAGAGCAGAGGACTGAAAATCCTCGTGTCAGGGGTTCGATTCCCTTCCCCGCCACCTTGAATTGACTAGGACCTCTGCAAAGGGGTCCTTTTCTTTTACCGAGGGCTTCTGCGGAAACTGCATCCCAGAATTGGGCTTTAGAGCGGGATGCGCTTTCCGGCGCTTACTTCCGACGTGTGTGCACATCTCGGCGCACCAGCTCGTGCCCGCTCGCCCCAGACATTTCCTCCCGCTTTTGCGCCACTTTGCAGACCGTTCGGTCGTCTGTCCACATGCGCGGGTATACTCAAAACGATACTTTTCCTATGCAATACGATGCAGGCTCGGCCTGCACGATCCGAAGGGGGCAGTGATGGAGAGGATACTCGGCGTTAATCTCTCTGGCTGGTTTATTCCCGAGCCTTGGGTGACCCCGTCGCTATACGCGGCGACCGGTGCATCCAACGCGGCCGAGCTGCAGGAGGCCATGGGCACCGCCGCCTATAACGAGCGCATGCGCCGTCATTACGAGACGTTTGTGAGTGAGGATGATTTTCGCCGCATGGCGCAGATCGGTCTCAATGCCGTGCGTCTGCCGGTTCCCTGGTATGCCTTTGGTTCGCAGGAGTCCGATGCGTCCTACATCTCGGTTGTCGACTACATCGACCGTGCAATTGAGTGGGCTGCCAAGTACGACATCCGCGTGCTGCTCGATCTGGCAACTGTGCCCGGTGGCCAGGGCGATTCCAACGATTCGCCCACTACGCCGGAGGCTGTTGCCGAATGGCATTCGTCCACCAACGGCCGTCATGTCGCACTCGACGTGCTCGAGCGCTTGGCCGATCGCTACGGCGAGGCCGAGAGCCTGCTGGGCATTGAGCTACTGGACACGCCGCAGATGAGCGTCCGCAAGAGTCTCTTTACCATGACGGATGGCATTCCGGCCCACTACCTGCGTAACTTCTATCGCGATGCCTACGAGCTCGTCCGTTCGTATATGCCCGAGGATAAGATCGTCGTCTTCTCGTCGTCGGGGCATCCCAGCGAGTGGAAGCATTTTATGCGCGGCGCCAAGTATAAGAACGTCTACATGGACCTTCACCTGTACCATTACCGCGACGAGTATGCGCTCGACATCACGAGCCCTCGCGGGCTGACGACGGCGATTTCGCGTAACAAGCGCGAGCTTAAAGAAGCGATTTCGACTGGGTTCCCCGTGCTGGTGGGCGAATGGTCGGGCGCGGCGATCTTTGCCAACTCGTCGGTTACGCCCGAGGGACGCAATGCCTACGAGCGCGTGTTTATCGCCAACCAGCTGGCTTCGTTTGCGCCGGCTACCGGTTGGTTCTTCCAAACGTGGAAGACCGAGAAGCGCATTGCAGCATGGGACGCCCGCGCGGCGCTCGGTACGCTCGAGCGCGGCATGATTGAATAGGTTGATATGACGCAAAACAGCGCCCATACGGGCAAACTCTATGTGGTCGGCACGCCCATCGGCAACCTGGGTGACCTGTCCCCACGCGTTGGCGAGGCGTTTGCCGCCGCCGATGCCATCTGCTGCGAAGACACGCGTGTGACGTCAAAGCTGCTGATGCACCTGGGCATTTCCAAGCCGCTTGTCCGTTGCGACGAGAATGTGATCGTCAGCCGCGCTGCCGGCCTGGTCGACCGTCTGCTGGCGGGGGAGACCCTCGCCTTTGCCTCGGACGCCGGCATGCCGAGTGTGTCCGATCCCGGCCAGGCGCTGGTCGAGGCGGCGCGTGAGGCCGATGTGCCCGTCGAAGTTATCCCTGGGCCCTCTGCTTGCGTCACGGCGCTCGTTTCGTCCGGCATTCCCTGCGAGCATTTTTTCTTCGAGGGCTTTTTGGGTCGCAAACATGGTGACCGTGTGCGTCGGCTGCAACGCCTTGCCGTGGTGCCCGGTGCGCTCATCTTCTACGAGTCTCCACATCGCATCGTGGCGACGCTCGAGGCCGTGGCGGAGGTCTTTCCCCAGCGTGAGGTTGCCGTCTGCCGCGAACTCACCAAGCTGCACGAGGAGATCTTGCGCGGGCCCGCCGCCCAGCTCGCCGAGGAGCTGCGTGCTCGCGGCGAGGTAAAGGGCGAGATTGCGCTGGTCATTGCGTCGCCGAGCGAAGATGAGGAGGCCGGTATCGTGCCGGTTGGCGCCGCGGCAGCGGATCCCGACGAGGCCCTGCGCGAGGATATCCGCGCCGCACTCGAGGAGGGGGAGCCCGCCTCTGCGGTGGCCAAGCGCCTGTCTCAGAGGTATTCGCGCCGCAAGCGCGATGTCTATGCCATGGTGCTCGATATGCAATAGATGGAGGATATCCAGCCCTTGCGCTAGAATCATCCCCTGTATGTAACGTTTTTCTGGAGGACAAACCCCATGGATCAAAGCAAGCCTTCGTTCTTTATCACGACGCCCATCTACTACGTCAACGCCGATCCGCACCTGGGCACGGCTTATTCCACCATCATCGCCGACGTTCAGGCTCGCTATCGCCGCTCCGCCGGCTATAACGTCAAGTTCCTGACCGGCATGGACGAGCACGGCGAGAAGGTCGCCGAGGCTGCAGCCAAGCACAACATGACGCCGCAGGAGTGGACCGACAGCCAGGCTCCGCACTTCAAGGAGCTTTGGAGCAAGCTCGAGATTTCCAACGACGACTTCATCCGCACCACCGAGCCGCGCCAGCATCATGCCGTGCAGTACCTATGGGAGCGCATGAAGGAGTCCGGTTACCTGTATAAGGGCAGCTACGACGGCTGGTATTGCGTGCCTGACGAGACCTACTTCACCGATACGCAGGTCCAGAAGGGCGACGAGGAGTACGGCAGCGTCGGCCAGCACCTGTGCCCCGACTGCCACCGTCCGCTTGAGCGCGTGCAGGAGGAGTCCTACTTCTTTAAGCTTTCCGCCTTCCAGGACAAGCTGCTCAAGCTCTATGACGAGCACCCCGACTTTGTCGAGCCTGCGTTCCGCATGAACGAGGTGCGCAGCTTTGTCGAGGGCGGGCTTAACGATCTTTCCGTAAGCCGCACGAGCTTTGACTGGGGCATTCAGGTCCCGTTTGACGAGGGTCACGTGACCTACGTGTGGTTCGATGCACTGCTCAACTATATGACGGCCGTCGGCTACGGTGTCGACACCGACGAGGCGCGTGCCGAGCTGGCCTATCGCTGGCCCGCGCAGTTCCACATCGTGGGTAAGGACATCATCCGCTTCCACTGCGTCATTTGGCCCGCCATGCTCATGGCCATCGGCGAGGCCCTGCCCGAGCACGTCTTTGCCCACGGCTTCCTGACCGTGCGCAATGCCGAGACCGGCAAGGCCGAGAAGATGTCCAAGAGCCGCGGCAACGCCATCGCTCCGCAGGACGTTATCGACATGCTGGGCGTTGAGGGCTATCGCTATTACTTTATGACCGACGTTGTCCCCGGCACCGACGGCGCCATCAGCTTCGATCGCATGGAGCAGGTCTACAACGCCGACTTGGCCAACAGCTGGGGCAACCTTATCTCGCGTTCGCTCAACATGAGCGGCAAGTACTTTGACGGTTGCGCGCCCGCCAAGCCCGCATCGTTCGATGCGTTCGACAACCCGCTGGCAAAGATCGCCGATGGTCTGGTCGAGCGCTACATGGCCAAGATGGACGTGCTCGATTACGGTGGAGCCAAGGACGAGGTCATGGAGCTCATCCATGCCGCCAACCACTACATCGAGGACTCCGAGCCTTGGGCACTTGCCAAGGACGAGGCCAAGGCTGACGAGCTGGCGTTTGTGATCTACAACCTGCTCGAGGCCATCCGCATTGCCGCTCATCTGCTGATGCCGCTCATGCCCCAGACTTCTGCCGAGGCTCTGCGCCGCCTGTCCTGCGAGGACGAGGCCGCGAGCGACGACCTCAAGGGCATTTGCGCTTGGGGCCTGCTTGCTGGTGGTCAGCCCGTCGAGAAGGGCGATCCGCTGTTCCCGCGTCTGGCGTAGAGACCGCGCGAGCGCCATATCGGCAATTTGCTGTTTAGATGTAAGGGCATGGCCGCAACGGTCCATGCCCTTTTGTTTCAAGACGCCGCCATCATGCTAAGGAGGCAAACATGACAACTTCGCCTTTGGCAAACCCCACGGCCACCAGGGAGCTGCTAGAGGAGTTTGGCCTTGCGACTAAGCATCGCCTGGGCCAGAACTTTCTAATCGACAATCATGTGATCGAGCGTATCTGCGAGCTCGCTGAGCTTGCGGGCGATGAGCGCGTGCTCGAGGTCGGCCCGGGTTGCGGTACGCTGACGTTGGCCCTGCTGCAGGAGGCGGCGTGCGTTACGTCGATTGAGGCCGATCCCGAGCTTGAGCCGGTGCTCGATGCCCATGCCGCCGACTATGCCAATTTCCGCTTTATCATGGGCGATGCGCTCAAGGTGGGCCCGGAGCAGATTGAGCAGGCCGCCGGCGGCGAGCCCACGGTATTTGTCGCGAACTTGCCCTATAACGTGGCGGCGACAATCATCCTGCAGTTCTTCCAGACGATGCCCGCGCTCAAGCGCGCCGTCGTCATGGTGCAAAAGGAGGTTGCCGATCGCATTGCCGCAGTGCCGGGCAACAAGACCTATGGCGGCTATACGGCAAAGCTCGGCCTGTATACGCAGGTGACGGGTCGCTTTGAAGTGCCGCCGCGTTGCTTTATGCCGGCGCCGCACGTGGACTCGGCCGTCGTGCGTATCGACCGTGTTGACGGCGTGGTGCCCGAAGGACTCGATCGCGAATTTGTGGCCCGCGTGATTGATGCTGCATTTGCTCAACGTCGCAAGACCATCCGCAATTCCATGAGCGCCAACGGCTTTGCCAAGGACGTGCTCGATGCCGCCTTTGAGGCTTGCGGTATCGCACCCACCACGCGCGCCGAGACGCTTGATGTTGCCGACTTTGTCCGTCTGGCCCAGGAGCTAATCCATGATGCCTAATGCCGAACGTGTGACGTTTACCAAGAAAAAGAAGACGGTTGCTTGCCCCGTGCCCTTGGCACCGCTTGCCGACACGCATGCGCATCTGCTTTCGTTCTGGGGCAAGGATGTGCCTGAGACGCTCCTGCGCGCCAAGGCGGCGGGCGTCGACCTGTTGGTGACGATGTTCGACCCCATCGCTGACAAACGCAGCGTGACGGACTATAGCGACTGGCTGACGCGCGAGATTCTGCCGATGCAGGATATCCCGCAGATCAAGTATCTTGCCGGCGTGCATCCGTATGGCGCGCCGGACTATACCGACGACGTTCACGCACAGGTCATTGCCGCACTCGATGACCCCTTATGCGCCGGTATTGGCGAAATCGGCCTGGACTACCACATGGACTATGACGACGATATCGCGCCGGCACCCCATAACGTGCAGATTGATTGCATGGCACGTCAGCTCGAAGTCGCCGTGCGCTGCAATGTGCCGGTGGAGTTGCACCTGCGGCACGAGGACTCGGATGGGGAGCGCACCTCGCATATGGATGCGTACAACGTGCTTCGTGAGGTGGGCGTGCCCCAGGCCGGTTGTGTGCTGCACTGTTTTGGCGAGGACCGCGCCACGATGGAGCGCTTTGTGGAGCTGGGCTGCTATATCGCCTATGGTGGTGCGGCTACCTTTAAGCGCAACGACGACGTGCGCGAGGCATTTGCGGCAACCCCACTCGATCGAATTTTGTTCGAGACGGATTGCCCGTATATGGCTCCGGAGCCCATCCGCGGTCTTGAATGCGAGCCCGCAATGATCTCCATTACGGCAAACGCGCTGGTTAACGACCGTGTCGATCGCACTGGTGAGGACGCCGAAACAATCGCGCATGCCGCTTGGGAAAATGCCTGCAAACTTTTTCAAAAATAGTTCTTGCGTTCGCGGTGGCGCTCCGTTATTCTAATTCCTGCACGCGGGCGTGGCGGAATTGGCAGACGCGTACGGTTCAGGTCCGTATGGGGGCAACCCCATGAAGGTTCAAGTCCTTTCGCCCGCACCATTAAATGAAAGAGCTCCCAGCAATGGGAGCTTTTTTGTTATGCACGATCTCCTTGGACGGGTATCCTAATGCCAACGTGTGCCTATCAGAGGAGAGACCATGCTGTTTTCCGGTATCATCGCCGCCCTTACCAGCCTTTTGATTCCCATCATCATCCTGTTGTTGCTGCTCCCCAACGCCTGCTACGTCGTTGAGCAGCAGCACGCTGTGATCATCGAGCGCTTGGGTAAGTTCAATCGTATCGTCAACGCGGGCTTCCACGTGAAGGTGCCCGTGATTGACCGCAAGGCCGCCACGGTGAGTCTGCGCACCATGAAAAATGGTTTTGGCATCGACGTTAAGACCCAGGACAACGTGACCATCGGTCTTGAGGTCTCCGCTCAGTACCACGTGAGCTACGACATGGGCGCCGGCCCGGCAGATTCGGGCATCTACAAGAGCTACTATATGCTGCAGGAGCCCGTCGACCAGATGCGCGACTTCATCACCGACGCCCTGCGCTCCTCCATCCCCGTCTACACACTCGATGAGGTCTTTGCCAAGAAGGATGACATCGCCAAGGATGTCAACGCTACCGTTTCCGAGCAGATGGCCGCCTACGGCTTCACCCTCGTGTCGACGCTCATCACCAAAATCGCACTGCCGACCGAGGTTGAGAACTCCATGAACGACATCAACGCTGCCCAGCGCAAGCGCGCTGCCGCGCAGGAGCTCGCCGAGGCCGACCGCATCAAGCGCGTCACCGAGGCGACCGCCGAGGCCGAGGCGATGGAAAAGGCGGGTGAGGGCATCGCCAACCAGCGCAAGGCCATCGCGCTGGGTATCAAAGATTCGCTCGAGATCATCCAGGAGACGGGTGTCGGCAATGACGAGGCCAACCAACTGTTCATGTTTACGCAGTGGTCCGAGATGATGACGGAGTTCGCTCGCACGGGTAAAACCTCGACGGTCGTGCTGCCGAGCGACTTTTCGCAGTCGGCCTCGATGTTCGAGCAGATGCTGGCCGCCGGCAAAGTTCAAAACGATTCGAAGGAGTAGACGCGCGTGAAATACACCGTCGTTTGCGTCGGTAAGCTCAAGGAGCGCTTTTGGAAGGACGCGTGCGCTGAGTACACCAAGCGCCTAGGTGCCTATGCCAAGGTGGATATCCGCGAGGTGGCCGATATCGACCCGGCTAAGGCGGGCGGCGTGGATGCCGCGCGCGACAAGGAGGGGGCGGTGATTCTTGCCGCCTTGCCATCTCGAGCGCATGTGATCCTGCTGGCTATCGAGGGCAAGGAGCGCTCGAGCGAGGAGTTTTCGGCGAGGCTCGACGATCTTATGCTGCGAGGCAGCAGCGACATTGCCTTTGTAATCGGCGGTTCGGACGGCGTGAGTGATGAGGTGCGCGCCCGCGCCGACGAGATGCTCAGCTTTGGACGCATTACCTTGCCGCATAACCTGGCGCGTGTGGTGCTGCTGGAGCAGATTTACCGTGCCTGCAAGATCAGTCGTGGCGAGCCGTATCACAAATAGGTCGGCAATACGAAACAATGGCGTGGGACAATACCTTTCGTTTTGAGGAATGTGTCTGAAAGGACTATGCGATATGAAGATTGGATTTGTCGGTTTTGGCAATATGGCGAGCGCTATGGCCGATGGCTGGATCGCTGCCGGTGTAGCTGCGAGCGACATGTGCGCCTGTGCGGGTCGCTACGACGCACTGGTTGAGCGCTGTGAGGCGCGCGGGATGGCCGCTTGCCACGATGCCGCCGAGGTTGTCGCCGCATCCGATATCGTGGTCGCTGCGGTCAAACCGTACATGATCGAGAAGGTATTCGCCCCGCTCAAGGATGCTCTTGCCAAAAAGGTCGTTCTGTCGGTTGCCTGGACCTGGGACAGTGCCAAGTGGGAGCAGGTCCTGCCGGGCGTCGCGCATATCTCGACGGTGCCCAACACGCCGGTTTCGGTGGGCGAGGGCGTCATCGCTTGCGAGAAGGCTTCCACGCTTAGTGATGAGCAGAGCGCAGTGGTGCTTGATTTGCTTGGCAAGCTCGGTGCGGTGGTCGAGCTCGATACGAGCCTGCTGTTCGTGGGCGGCACGGTGGGTGGTTGCGCTCCGGCATTTGTCGCTATGGCAATCGAGGCCCTGGGCGATGCAGCGGTCAAGCACGGTATCCCGCGTGCTGATGCCTATCGCATTGTGAGCCAGATGGTGCTGGGTACGGCAAAGCTGCAGCTCGCAACCGGTCAGCATCCCGCAGCGATGAAGGATGCCGTGTGCTCGCCCGGCGGTGCCACCATCAAGGGCGTCGTTGCGCTCGAGGACGCCGGCATGCGCAGCGCCCTGGTCAAGGCAATCGACGCAACCCTCCAGTAAAACCGACCAAAAAAGGGACAGTTTATTTTGGCAGGTTTTTCCTGCGGTTTTGTCCTTTTAGCGAAAAGTGCCCCGCAACTGGCTCAATTCCAGTTGCGGGGCACTTGCGTTTGCCCAGATAAAACCGACCAAAATAAACCTGTCCCTTTTTGGCAGGTTAGTCCCAGAAGCTGTCTTCTTCGTCCTCGGACTTGGGGCCGCGGTCGACATACATCTTATGGGTGCGCTTCTCCATTACAAAGGCAATAATCGCAAACAGCAGGATGCCGCCGGCGAAAAGGATGGCAAAACCGGTGCGGGTGCCAAACAAAAAGGAAAAAACTGCGTCCATTGGGTGCCTTCTTGCGTAGTTGAGTTGGGTCGTAAACGCTCATAAGTATATACTTGCCCATACATGTACAAGGTTGCAACCTAAATGGAATGTATATCGCCGGAGGATCTAATGCTTGATATCAAGTTTGTTCGCGAGAACCCCGATGCCATCGATGTCGCCATGGCTAACCGCCAGACGTCTTGGGATCGCGAGAAGTTCTTTGAGCTCGACGACGAGCGTCGTGCCGTCATCACCGAGGTTGAGGAACTTCAAGCCACGCGCAATGCCGAGTCCAAGAAGATCGGCGCCCTGATGAAGGAGGGCAAGAAGGACGAGGCCGAGGCCGCCAAGGAGGCCGTGCGCGCCGTCAACGAGAAGATTGACGGTCTGGCCGAGCGCCGCACCGCCCTCGAGCAGGAGCAGTACGACTTCATGGCTCACCTGCCCAACATTCCTTGCGAGGCCACGCCGTACGGCAAGGACGAGGACGAGAACATCGAGCGCCGTCGTTGGGGCACCCCGCGCGAGTTCGACTTCGACTTTAAGCCGCACTGGGATCTGGGCACCGACCTCGACATCCTTGACTTCGAGCGCGGCAACAAGCTCTCCGGCAGCCGCTTCACCGTTCTCGGTGGCGCCGGCGCCCGTCTTGAGCGCGCCCTCATCAACTTCTTCCTCGATACGCACACCAGCCGTGGTTTTAAGGAGTGGTGGCCGCCCATCGTCGTCAAGCGTCAGACCATGTTCGGCACGGGCCAGCTGCCCAAGTTCGAGGACGACGCCTATCACGTCTCGGGCGACAACTTCCTGATCCCCACCGCCGAGGTCGTGCTCACCAACCTGCACGCCGGTGAGGTCCTCGACGCCGACACCCTGCCGCGCCGCTACACCGCCTTCACCCCCTGCTTCCGCGAGGAGGCCGGTTCCGCCGGTCGCGATACCCGTGGCATCATCCGTCAGCACGAGTTCGACAAGGTCGAGATGGTCAAGTTCGCTAAGCCGGAGGAGTCCGACGAGGAGCTCGAGAGCATGACCGCCGAGGCCGAGTACCTGCTGCAGCAGCTGGGCCTTCCGTATCGCGTGATTAGCCTGTGCACCGGCGACTTGGGCTTCTCTGCCCGTCAGACCTACGACATCGAGGTCTGGCTGCCGAGCTACAACGCCTACAAGGAGATCAGCTCCTGCTCCAACTGCGGTGACTTCCAGGCTCGCCGCGCCAACATCAAGTATCGCGACCCCGAGAACTTCAAGGGTTCGCGCTACCTGCACACCCTCAACGGTTCCGGCCTGCCGGCTGGCCGTACCATGGCTGCCATTCTGGAGAACTACCAGAACGCCGACGGCACCATCACGATCCCCGAGGTCCTGCGTCCCTACATGGGCGGCCTCGAGAAGATCGAGCCGGTCGCGTAACTTGGCTGCATAGGCGATAAGCAAGGGCGCTCCTTCGGGGGCGCCCTATTTCGTGCGCAGGTCCATACCATGCTGTGCGGACAGCTCAATAGAAAACACACGAACAACTGTTCTGTATGCAGCCATCTACCTGCTATGCTTTTGCTAAATAAGAGCGAGAGAAAGGGGACGCGATGGAGCTGTTTGATGATCGGGTGGTTTTGTTTGAGAGCGACGAGGGCGGGGAGTACCTGCTTGTGACGTGTGAGCCGTCTGGCATGGGTGGCCTGGTGGTTCGACAGACGAGCGAGGGGCCGTTGACGCAATGGTGCTACGAGGAGTCGCCTCATGTGGTTGAGACGTTTGTGGCGCACGAGGGGCTTGTGGCCCTAGAGCATTTCTATGGGGTCCAGACATCTAATCAGGTTGCTCGCATGTTGAGCATCTCGTTTGCCGATTATGATTGTGCCCAGCGGGTGAGATCGCTCCTGAGGGAACTTGATGCTAAGTTTGACGTGATCGAAAAGCCAATCGATCGTACGGGGAATGGCGGTATATGCGGAGCAGCATGACAAGACTGCGTTCCACAAAAAAGTTTGAAATTATGCTTGACTCCAATAAGCTAAAGTGGTTTTATATGTCTTGCGCTGCGGCGTTACCTCAGCTGGATAGAGGGTCTGACTACGAATCAGAACGTCATAGGTTCGAATCCTATACGCCGCACCATTTGAGATTAAAGCTCCCGGCAACGGGGGCTTTTCTTTTGCGTCAGCTTGAGTGCTTTCGTCCAAAGGGACGATTTCCTGTCGACTCGTGTAAGATTCCGAGTAGATGTCGCGACTTATTCGCGACCACTCCTTCTTCAAGCGACCGATCAGGGTGATATTTCGTGGCAGAGCGTCCGACATACAAGCTCAGGTTTCTCGATCCCAAGAAGCGCTTTCCGGCGATGCCCGAGCAGCCTGCGGGACGCTCATATGGCGTAGTCTGGAAACTCTTTGGCGAGGATCAGCATGAATCTTGCTATGTCGTCGAATTCGTTGGCAAAAGTCATGTGTCGCTTTTGGGCTACGTAAGCGTTTCGGGCGAGGTGTACAAGGTGGACCGCCCCGTTAGCGAGACTCCGCTGCCCAACGATCCCGACATGGAACTGGTCCTTGACGAGTCGGACTCCGGTATTGGTGAGATTGTGGTTCGGGGAGCCAACGGCACAATGCGCGCGTGCGCGCGAACCGTCGGCTCTCCCGAAGGCCCCATGCGCGAGCAGTCCGACCACGAGACATGGAATTCGACCCGCTCCCTTCCTTACGGTGAGTTCATGGCATCGATGTTCCTGCGCTACGTGATATTCGCTGACTCCGAAAATACCATTGCGAGCACGGCGGACGCCGACGGACTCGACGAGGGTATGCAAAACGTTGTCGACAAGATCAAGCTCGTAAAGCTGCCCGAGCCGGTCGAGGTGTTTTTGGGCTTTAACACGACACCGCTACCTGACGCTATCGAGACGCTGCTCTACCGCGTTGACCATGCCGAGAATCCGAGCGGTATCGAGCGCTATGCCGCCGCCCTTATGAGTGAAATTGACTTGCCTCGCTTGCGCACCATCGCCGCTAAGTCCGAGATGAGCCTGGCTCGCATCGATCGCTCAAAGCTATTCTATCTCAATTTTGATCGCAGCCTGCTGGACCAGGACGAGATTGACATGCTGCTTGCCATCGAGTGCCGTCTTAACCGTCTCTCCGGCATCCTTGAGCACATCGGGGCCGGATTGGTCCCTGCGGCATCCTCGCCGAGCCTTGAGGGCTGCGCGCTCTTTGATGCGTGGCATATCGCCAAGACGACCAACGATGTTCCCCGACTGCTTGATACGGCCTCGAGCGATAACCCGTGGGGCAAACCGGGTACGGTGGCTTGCCAGCCGGGCGGTGAGTGGGATGTGCGTACCCGCTTCGCGCGTATTGTCGAGGCACTTAACGTGGTCACGCGGCTCGACTATACCTATCGGGCAAACGTTGCCGAGGGGATTATGCTCGTTCGGTTTGGGCAGTCTGTCGTTGATGCCATGCCGCAACGTGAATACGACGCTCAAGATGACGCCTGGCACGAGCTGGACGAGGACACGCGCACGATCTGGGCCGCGGAGCACGATGCGCGCGTGGCGCTCACGCTTGCGGCAGCGTGTTTTGCCGCGGGCACCTGCATCACGCGCTGCTATGTGCAGATTGCTGCTCCCGACAGTGAGCAGAGCGAGTGCGTTGTCGCAACGTATTTCTTTGGGCGCGCGGCCTATCTGGCCGATTGCGTGCCTGTCGCCAAGGATCTTGAGAGCATGGACATGGACGATATGCCGTGCAAGCGTGTGCTTGAGGCGTATGAGTCAACCGCTCCGGAGACGATTGAGCCGGCGGAGGTTCATGCTCGTCCGCGTGATGACCATCGCATGCTGCCGCCGGCGCTGCGCGATCTGCTGCTTGCCGATACGGCTGACGAGCTGGAGGTCATGGAAGAGGACGACGACCCATACGTGGCCCGTGTTGTTGAATTGCGCGAGCAGGCAAAAGTCGACCGTACAGGTGCTTTTGAAGGCTTTTCCCGTCTTGTTGAGGAGTTGGAGGCTAAGTGCGCCGTCGCCGAGCTTTTGGCGACAGGTCCGGTTCAAACGCAGTTTTGCGATAACCAGCTGGTGCGCATGGTGCTACCGGTGTTGGAAGAAGACCGCTCTGTGCGAATCCTTCGTGCGCCCGATGCGCTGTACTTTGCCCAGCACGAGATCTGCAGCTTTTACGCCGAGCAAGAGGACTTTGAACGAGCACTGCCCGAGGTGCGCCATCTTTACGATCTGGCGCGCTCGTCCATGCAGTCGCACTTTGCGCTCATCAACGTGCTTGCGCGTCTGGAGCGCTTTGACGAGATTATCGAGGTGGCGCGCCACGGCCTACGTATTGCCAGCGATCGTTCTGCAATCGGCTACCTGTTCTATCGCTTGGCGTTTGCCTGTTGGAATTGCGATCAGCTCGACCTGGCGCTGGCTTGTTACCGTCTGGTGCCGCGCGGCGAGGAGTCGGGCAGCAGCGCGCTGGAAGAAATGCAGGGCCTTATGAACGAGATGGGCGTCAGCGAGCCTCCGACGTTCGAGGAAGCGGTCGAGACCATCCATAAGGCTGGACTAGAGCTGCCGCCAGTGTCCGCCGTGACGAATCAGCTGGCAGATGCCGCTGTGCAACTGGTCGACAACGGTTTCTTTTTCCTGGCGCGCGGTTGTATCTTCCAAATGTGGCGCACCATGGGCAACGACGAGCTCGGCTCCCTCAACCGCTCGCTGGGGTAGGCGAAGCTTTCAAGAAGGAAAGGCTGCTAGGCAATTAGAAAATTTCCTCTTGCTCATCCTTGGCTGTTTGGTTACTATAGAACGGCTGTTACGGAGAGCTGACCGAGAGGCCGAAGGTGCTCGCCTGCTAAGCGAGTATGCCCCAAAAGGGCATCTGGGGTTCGAATCCCCAGCTCTCCGCCAGTATGAATTGAAAGAAGGGTCCCATCTGGGGCCCTTTTTTGGTGCGGAGAAAGGAGGCTGGGGATTCGAACCCGAGAGGGCACGGGCGTTAAGCAAACGCGAATGCGTTTGTAGCCCGTGGGCGAAAAGCCGCTAGGCTTTGAAGCCGGAGGGCATGCGTAGCATGCCCGGACATCCCCAGCTCTCCGCCAGTAAGACTTTAAAGAAGGGTTCCGAAAGGGACCCTTTTTTAGTTGAACCACGTTAGCTGGGGATTCGAACCTCAAAAAAGGAGGCATCCTTTCGGACGCCTCCTTTCAGTGGGCTTATTATTCTTGCGCCCTACACCTCGGGCGCCTTGGCGACGGTCTCGCTTTCTGCCGTGAGCGGGCGGTTGTCGATGCGACGGCCCAAGCGATCAAGCTTCACAAGGAGCCATTCAATGGGATTCGGCCCTGCGCCTTCCTCGTCGGCAACTAGGTCCATGACGGCGATCTTGGTGCCGTCCTGCTTGAGCGTGACGCTGCCCACCTTGTCGCCCACATGCACCGTGCCCGAAAGATCGTCGTAGCTAACCTTTTCGGTCACCTCGCCGGCAAGGGAAAACACGGTCGCTTGCGCCGTAGGATCGGCGAGTGTGGCGTCGATCGTCTTATCCGTCCAGTCGGTTTGGCCAATGCGCGCCATAAGCGGGTTGCCGTTGGCGGTCTTTTCCTGCGTGTTGGCGATTGCGACCGTCACCTTGTGGCCGTAGTACCAGTTGGCAAGGCTGGCGGTATCGGTAAAGCGCTGGTCGGTGGTGGTGGAGTTCAAAATAACAGTGTAGATCTCGTCGCCGTCGCGGTTGTAGGCGCTCGTAAAGCAGTAGCCCGCGTCGTCGGTGGTGCCGGTCTTGCCGCCAATGTTTCCGTCCTGACCGAGCAAAACGTTGTGCGTGTCCATGGAATGCGAATGGTCGGTGCCGTCGGCGCCCGTGACCTCGATCCAGGAATCCTCGCTCGCTACGACCTCGCGGATCGTGTCGTTTTTCATGGCCTCCTGCATCATCAGCGCTACGTCGTGTGCGGTTGAGTGCATATCGCCAGCCCACTCATCAAAGTCCAGACCATGCGGGTTTTCAAAAAGCGTACCGGTGCAGCCGAGCTTCTTAGCGCGCTCGTTCATGGCCTTCACAAAGGTTGCCTCGGCGTCTTTGGTCTTAGGGTCGATCTTCTTGCCCACATATTCGGCGAGCACGACGGCGGCGTCGTTGCCCGAGGGAATCATCAGGCCGCGCAGTGCCTGCTCCACGGTAAGCTCGTCACCTTCGAGCAAGCCGGCGGTCGAATTACCCACGGTGGCTGCGGCGTTGCTCACCGTGACCTTCTCGTCCATCTTGCAATTCTCGACGGTTAGGATTGCGGTCATGACCTTGGTGATCGAGGCGATTTTAACCTGCTCATCGGCGCCGCGCCCATAGTAGACGGTGCCGTCTTTGCCCATGACGAGGGCATTGGTCGCATCGATATCGGGCAGATTTTCGGCCGTGATGCCGCGCGCATCGGCGGTTTTGCCGCAAACATTGTCGGTCGTGAGTACTTGGGCGCCGGCGACGGTGGGCACGCCAGCGGCAAGGGCGATAGCGCAGACAAAGCCGGCGGCAAGCTGAGCTGAGCGCTTTGCAAAAGAGGTGAGGGACTTCACAGATTTCGCTTTCGACGGGATGGTCTCTTCTGGAACTAGAGTATATCGTTTGCCGGTGTCGGCGATCATCGCGTGCGTGCGTGGCCCACATCCGCGCCCGAACGGGCACAAGGGTGCTTAAGGCCGACTTAATCACCCACGCTTGTTGTGTGTGGCATGCGTCCCCTCGGGCATAATGGAGCGCGAGAGGAGCACGCATGAACGAGCGCATTTTGGTAGTTGATGACGAAAAGGCCATCGCTGACTTGGTTGGTATCTACCTTACAAAAGAAGGCTTTGACGTACAGGTCGCCTATAGCGGGGCCGATGCTGCCAAGGCAATCTTGGAGCAGGAGTTCGATCTTGCGCTGCTGGATGTCATGCTGCCCGATATCGATGGATTTGAGCTGCTGCGTACGATCCGTTCCAGCCATACCTATCCCGTGATCATGCTGACGGCGCGCGATGCCCAGCAAGACAAGATCGAGGGCCTTTCGCTTGGCGCGGACGATTACGTGGTTAAGCCGTTCCGTCCGCTTGAGCTCATCGCGCGCGTGCATGCTCAGCTTCGCCGCTACACCAGCTACGGTAGCCGCGCGCAGGTGGCCGAGTCGCCGATCATCCAGCTCGACGGCCTGGAGATCAACCGCGATGCTCGTTCCGTAATGGTGGACGGTGCGCCGGTGCGCCTCACGCCCATCGAGTATTCCATCTTGCTGTATCTGGTCGAGCATCGCGGCAGCGTGGTAGCCGTGGAGGACCTGTTCCGCGCGGTGTGGAATGAGGATTTTATGCCCGGCTCCAACAATACGGTGATGGTGCACATTCGCCACCTGCGCGAAAAGATCGGTGACGACGCTCAAAAGCCGCGCTTTATCAAAAACGTCTGGGGCGTCGGCTACATAATCGAATAACGCCTTTGATGGTGGGGAAGTGGACATGACAAAAGACGATAGGCAGGCATTCGAGGTGCCCGATCGACTCTTTGAATACGTGAGGTCGGTCGTCGACAACCGCGCGCTTGCAACGGTGCTGCTCTTTTTGCTGAGCCTGCTGCTGATTGGCATCGATAACATCGCTGGAATCTTGGCGGTGCTGCTTGTCGGCTTTTTGCTGATCGATCGATTTGAAATCGTACGCCGCTGCGTGGTGATTGGCGGTGCCGCGTGGGCCATGACGTTGGCGATTGGCGCCATGGCACTCGGCGGCATCGAAGGGCCGGTGCTGTTCGATGCCGGCTTTGTATTCAACATGCTTGGCTTTGTGCTGGCGCTTGCCGTGTGCGTGCTGTTCTTTTGCGGCCGCGCCCTGTACTACCAGGGCTATGAGCAGGGCGAGCAGCATGCCGATTGTGTGCTGGCCGCTCGTATTCAAGATCGTCTGATCGATCACCCCGACACCTGGGACAACATCGACGGCGACTTCCTGGAGGTCGAGGGCGCACTCAACCGTGTGCGCGATCGCGAGCGCAAGGTGCAGCAGGCCTTGCGTGACGAGTCTCATCGCAAGGACGATCTGGTCACGTACTTGGCACATGACCTACGCACCCCGCTTGCCAGTGTGGTGGGCTATCTTTCGCTGCTGCAAGAGGCTCCTGAGCTGCCGGTTGAGCAACGTGCACACTTTACGGGCGTGGCGCTCGACAAGGCGCACCGGCTCGATGCGCTCATCGAAGAGTTCTTCGATATCACGCGCTTTGACTTCCACGATATCGTGCTCACGCGCGGCTATGTTGATCTGGGGTTGCTGCTGGCTCAGGTGGCTGACGAGTTCTATCCCATCCTCAACGAGCAGCATAAGGAAGCCCAAGTTGATATTCGCGAGGACCTGACGGTGCTCGTGGATGGCGACAAGATGGCCCGCGTGTTCAACAACATCATGAAAAACGCCGTCGCCTATAGCTATGAGGGCTCGACTATCACGATTGAGGCCAGGCGCCAAGACGATGGCGGCGTGCGCGTGCGCTTTATCAATCAGGGCGATCCTATCCCTGCGGCTAAGCTCAAGGTGATCTTTGAGAAGTTCTATCGCCTGGATGCGGCGCGTGCGACCAATCGCGGTGGTGCCGGCCTGGGCCTTGCTATTGCCAAGGAGATCATCGCGGCACACGGCGGTACCGTTGCATGTGAATCGACGCCCGAACACACGATATTCACCATCGAGCTGCCCGCCGCATAGCCAGTGTGCCCTTACAAACACTTGACAATGTGCTCACGTGCGTATGAGCCGCGATTCCTACTATCGATACTGCTGAATTGATATCGATATGGAGGTGTGCGGTATGACGGCTGCTGCGGCTGTGGAGCCCACGGAGCTTGAAGAACTCATGGAAGCGCAGGCCGAGGCCGCGCATGAGCGCGAGGTTGGGGATGCGACTCGCCCCACGGCAGAGGATCTTGCCGCCTCGCCGACGCGCATCGACGTCGAGGGCCTCGACCTGTTCTATGGCGATCACCATGCGCTCAAGGACGTGAATATCAAGATCCGCGACAAGCAGATCACTTCGTTCATCGGGCCTTCGGGCTGCGGAAAGTCCACGTTGCTGCGCTGCTTTAACCGCATGAACGACGGCATCAAGGATTGCCGCATCGAGGGCAAGATTGCGCTCGATGGTCAAGATATCCTGGGCGATTGCGACATCTGTCGTTTGCGCCAGCGCGTGGGCATGGTGTTCCAACGCCCCAACCCATTTCCCATGAGCATCTACGACAACGTCGCCTACGGTCCTCGCGGTATGGGTGTGCGCGACCGCGTCGTGCTCGATGAGCTGGTCGAGGACTCCCTGCGTCGCGCTGCCCTGTGGGACGAGGTCAAGGACAAGCTCAAAGAGTCAGGCCTGGGTCTTTCGGGTGGACAGCAGCAGCGCCTGTGCATCGCCCGCGCACTTGCCGTGCAGCCCGACATTCTGCTGATGGACGAGCCGACCTCGGCACTCGACCCTGTGTCGACGTTGGTGGTGGAGCAGCTGGCCTGCGAGCTCAAGGAGACCTGCACGCTGGTGGTCGTGACGCACAACATGCAGCAGGCCGCGCGTATTTCCGATTCGGTTGCGTTCTTTTTGCTGGGTGAGCTGGTGGAGCACGCGCCCACCGCGCAACTCTTCAAGAATCCGTCCGATCCGCGCACCGCGGATTATTTGACGGGGCGTTTTGGCTGACGCTGTCTTTTACAGGTGCCTTTAGGGTTAAGATGCGGTCATATCGGCCGCAAAGGGGTTCAACATGATCTATTACGTCGAGGACGATGACAACATCAGGGATTTGACAGTCTACGCGCTGCGCAAGCAGGGAATCGAGGCCGAGGGCTTTTCGTGTGATGGCGAGTTTAAAGCTGCCGTGGCACGACGGGTGCCCGATGCTGTGCTGCTCGATATCATGCTGCCCGACACCGATGGCTTGGCGATTATGCGTCGCCTGCGTGCCGATCGCCTGACGGCGACGGTGCCCATCATGATGCTTACCGCCAAGGACACCGAACTCGACAAGGTGATGGCGCTCGATGGCGGTGCCGACGATTACCTGACTAAGCCGTTTTCGCTCATGGAGCTTGCGAGCCGCTGCCGCGCACTGCTGCGTCGCGGCGGCATGGTCAAGCAGGCGAGCGATGTGCTCAGCGTGGGCGACATCGTGCTCTCGCCCAGCCATCGCGAGGTGACCGTTGCCGGCGAGCCGCTTAAGCTCACCCTGCGCGAGTTCGACCTGCTCGAGTACCTCATGCGCAAGCCCGGCGTGGTCTTTACCCGCGAGTCGTTGCTGCAGAGCGTGTGGGGCTGGGACTTCGACGGCGGTTCGCGCACCGTCGACGTGCATGTGCAGACGCTTCGCCAAAAACTGGGCGAGCATGCCAGCGCCATCGAGACCGTGCGCGGCGTGGGTTACCGCTTGGCCGAGCCTTCTGCCGGTGATGGTGCCGAAGGCGACGACACCGCGGCCACCGCATCGGAGGAGTAACCCGTGGTCTTCGCCCCCCAGGGAAAACATACGCTGTCGCACCGCGTTTTTGTGACGATCTTTGTCTGCGCCATGGCGGTTATCGTGGCGTTTACGGTGCTGGGCGCGTTCTTTGTGCAAAACACTTTGGCGGATGCCACGAGTGCCAATCTGGCGCAGGAAACTGAGCTCATTGCTGCCGCCCTCGACGAGCAGCAGGAGCCCATTCCGTTCTTGCGAAGCCTCGATCGCGAGGATCTTCGTATCACGCTGATCAATAAGGACGGATCTGTTGCCTACGACAACGAGGCGTCGCCTTCCACACTGCCCAACCATGGCGATCGCCCCGAGGTCATCGAGGCCTTTGAGAGTGGTTCGGGTTCCGCGGAGCGCGCAAGCTCTACACTCGACGAGATTATGCTGTATCGCGCTGTCACCCTTGATAACGGCCAGGTCGTTCGCTTGGCGCAGGCCCAGCCTGGCGTTGCGGCGATTTTGCTGTCGATGCTGGCGCCGATGCTGCTTATCGCAGCAGCGGGTGCAGTACTCTCGTTTTTTATGGCGCGCCGTGAGTCCCGTGCCATCATCGCGCCGTTGCAAGAGGTGGATTTGGATCACCCACGCCGTAGCTATGAGCACGCCTATGCCGAGATGGTCCCCATGCTTGAGCGTATCGAGTCGCAGCGCCAGGAACTCAAGCGCCAAATGGCGGTGCTAGCGGATAACGACCGTATGCGCCGCGAGTTCACGGCGAATATCACCCATGAGCTCAAGACGCCACTTACGGCGATTTCGGGCTATGCCGAGCTCATCGCAAATGGCATGGTCGAGGGCGAGGACGACCTGCGCAACTTTGGCGGTCGCATCTATCGTGAGGCGGGCCGCTTGGCAGCGCTTGTCAATGACATCCTTACGCTGTCTAACTTGGACGAGGCCGAACGTGCAACTGAAGGCGAGGCAGTGCCCATTGGGTCCACGGAGCCTATTGAGCTCTCGCGTGCGATCTACGCGGTTGAGCAGCGCCTTGAACAGGTTGCCCGTCAGGCGAATGTGACGATAAGTCATGAGACCAAGCCTGTGGTCATCGAAGGCGTGTCGCGCTTGATTGACGAGCTCATCTATAATCTGGCAAGCAACGCCATCCGCTACAATCGGCCCGGCGGTACGGTTACGCTGCAGTGCGGCACCAACGACGAAGGCCATCCGTTCCTCGCTGTCGCCGACACGGGAATCGGTATCGCGCCTGAAGAACAGGGCAAGGTATTTGAGCGGTTCTATCGCGTGGACAAGAGTAGGTCCAAGGCGCGCGGCGGAACCGGTCTGGGGCTTGCCATTGTCAAGCATGCGGCCCTGTATCATCACGCCACGCTCGATCTGTCGAGCGAGTTGGGCGTGGGAACCACCATTACGGTGACGTTTCCCATACAGCAGGACGAGCCATTCGCATAGCGATACAACATAGATATTGATGTAGACGCCGCATTTGACTTTCGGGTGCGGCGTTGTTGTGCAATTTTACGATTGCTTCCGACATTTTTACAGGAGAGCCTGTTTCTTATGTATAGAGTTTGGTCTCGGTAAAAAGATGCGATAACATACGGACAGTTTTGTCAATCCGAACTGGGGAAATGAAAGGCAAGCTGCATGACCCTTCTCGAACTGTTCCAGCTGCTGAAGAAGCACCTCAAGCTGGTCATCACCCTTCCGGTGGTCTGCGCGATCGCCATGGGCATCGTGTCCTTCGTTGCGATGGACAACACCTATACCGCGACGACGAGCATGTACATTCTCGCCAAGACCGACGATAGCGGTCAGATGAGCTACAACGATCTCTCGGCGAGCCAGATGCTTTCCAACGATATCGCCACGCTGCTGGATAGCGATAGCGTTAAGAGCGGCGCCGCCAAAGAACTGGGCCTCACCGATTTGGATGACTACAAGGTGTCTGTTTCCTCCGAGACCACCACGCGTGTCATTACGCTTTCGGTTACCGGCACCGATGCCAAGGAGACGGCTGAGGTCGCAAAGGCCATTGCCAGCTCGGTGAGTACGGTCGCTCAGAACGTCGGCGCTGCCCAGAGCATCAACGTTATCGACGAGGCTAAGACCCCCGAAGCCCCCAGCGGCCCCAAGCGCACGCTGTATATTGCCGTCGCGTTCCTCGCCGGTATCTTTATCGCAGTTGCCTATGTCGTTTTGGCAGACATGCTCAATACCCGCATCCGCGGTGCCGAAGAGGCAGAAGAGCTCCTGGGTATTCCCGTTGTTGGCCGAATTCCGGCTATGAAAGGTGGTAAATAGGCATGGCTAAGGCAAAGAACACCGATAAGCTCGTTGTACAGAATGCCGCCAAGACCCTTCTGGCCAACATCCGCTTTGCGAGCGTGGATGACCCCATTCGCACCATCACCGTTACCTCCTCGATTCCCAACGAGGGCAAGTCTACGGTTTCCATTAACCTTGCTCAGGCAATCGCCACGAGCGGCAAGTCCGTGCTCCTGGTCGAGGCCGATATGCGCCGCAGGTCCCTTTCCGATATGCTCGGCGTTCGTTCGCGCGGCGGACTCTATGCGGTCCTTTCCGAGCAGATCTCCATTGACCAGGCAATTGTCGAGACGGGTCAGAAGAACTTCTACTTCCTCGATGCCGAGCCGCACATTCCAAATCCTGCCGACATCATCGTCTCCCATCGCTTTGCCAAGCTGGTAAAGGCACTGTCCGCCAAGTTCCAGTACGTCATCTTCGATGCTCCTCCGGTCGGCACCTTCATCGATGCTGCCGAGATTGCCAGCTTGACCGACGGCGCGCTGTTCGTGGTGCGCGAGGACTTTACCAAGCGCGAAGAGGCGCTCAACGCTATCGCCCAGCTTAAGAAGTCCGAGAAGGTCAAGCTCATCGGTACCGTCATGAATTACTGTGAGACCGAGACCAGCGAGTACTACTATTCTTACTACACCAAGGACGGTAAGAAGGTTAAGAAGGGCTCCGACGATCAGGGCACTTCCAAAAAGGGCATCTTCACCAACCGAGCAAACGTTTAGTTGATTAAGGCCGACCTATGCGTGACATTCATTGCCATATCTTGCCGGGTGTAGACGACGGCGCCGCCGATCTCGAAGAGAGCTTGGCGATGCTCGAGGCTGCCAAGCGGGCCGGTGTAACCAGAATCGTTTGCACTCCTCACTGCCGTGATCCCTATTTTGATTACGACAAGATGTGGGATGCCTTTGAGCTGCTGCGCGATAACGCTGACGGTTTTCCGCTCCAGATGGGCTTCGAGGTCAACCATCGAAAGCTCGTTGAGCTTGGTATCGATGCCGCGGATCACTTGCATTTCGATGGGACCAACGAGTTTCTGCTCGAGCTTTCGACGCATGCCGATGCGTATGCGTTTAGAGAGTACGAGAACACGATTTACGATTTGCAGTGCCGTGGCTACCAGGTGATCATCGCTCATCCTGAGCGCTATCGTGCGGTTCAAAAGGATGTAAGCGTGGCGGAGCGCCTGGTCGATATGGGCTGCAAGCTGCAGGCTTCGGCGGACTTTATTGCCGGCGGTCGCTTTGGTCGCGAGAAAAAGCCGGCGCAGCGCCTGTTCGATCAGAACCTGTACAGCTTCATCGCGAGCGATGCCCATAACGTGGGTCATTACGACTGCCTGGCGAAGGCTCGCGCGAAGTTTAGCGTGCGCGGAGCTCATTTTCGCTAAAATCTGTCCCTAACGTTCGCGTTGAATGAAAGGGCAGCTATGGATATCCAACTTAAGACGGGATGCTTTGACGACGCGGCGTTGGTGCGCCGCGTCGTTTTTATGGACGAGCAGGGCTACGAGAATGAGTTCGACGCTATCGACGAGGATCCGAACTGCATTCATGTGACACTCTATGTAGACGGCGAGCTTGCCGGCTGCTCGCGCGTGTTTCCCGAGGAACTGGAGTACGCGGCAGATGCCGAAGCCCCAGTTTTGCCGGCGTGCGACTTGGACGAAGGCGTCGCGGCGGGGGAGACCTACATTATGGGGCGCGTGGCCGTGCTGCCGAGCATGCGCCGTCGCGGTTTGGCGAGCAAGATTGTCGAGGCCAGTGATACGTGCGCGCGTGATGCCGGCTCCAAGCTCATTAAGCTGCACGCGCAGGAATACGTGCTACCACTCTATGCCAAGGCGGGTTACACGCAGATTGCCCCGGTGGACTACGAAGACGAGGGCCAGCCCCATGTTTGGATGGCCAAGCGCGTAGATGGCAGATAGGGACGTTCCTTTCCTGCCGGCAGTCGGGGACACTCCTTGGCAATTGGTGCATCAGAGCGTTTGGACATACAGTTTTTCGATTCCGTATGTATATATGCGCGCTAATGGGTTATAAAATCTAAGTCTGAACATAGCAGGTCTGCAATGCGGCTCGGGCAACCGGGCCGTTTTTGCGGACGGGGGTAGCGCGAAAGGACTGCACATGCGTCAATTTAAGACCGAGAGCAAAAAACTGCTCGACCTCATGATCAACTCCATCTACACCAATAAGGAAATCTTCCTGCGCGAGCTTATCTCCAACGCGAGCGATGCCGTCGACAAGCTCAACTTTAAGAGCCTGCAGGACCCGAGCGTCAAGCTCGACCAGGGCGACCTGGCTATTCGTGTTTCCTTTGATAAAGATGCCCGTACCATCACCATTTCGGATAACGGTATCGGCATGACCGCCGAGGAGCTCGAGCGCAATCTGGGCACCATCGCCCATTCCGGCTCCGAGGAGTTTAAGACTGAGAACGCCGAGCAGCAGGGTTCCGATGTCGACATCATCGGTCAGTTTGGCGTGGGCTTCTACTCTGCCTTTATGGTTGCCAGCCACGTAAAGGTTGTCAGCCGCGCCTATGGCGAGGACACCGCCCACGTTTGGGAGTCCGACGGTCTTGAGGGCTACACCATCGAGGATGGCGAGCGTGCTGAGCACGGTACCGATGTCATCCTGACGCTGCGCGAGAACGAGAAGCTCGACGCCGACGGCGAGGCCGAGACCTACGATCGCTTCCTGACCGAGTGGGGCCTCAAGAGCCTGATTCAGCAGTACAGCAACTATGTGCGCTACCCGATTCAGATGATGGTGAGCAAGAGCCGCCAGAAACCCAAGCCCGAGGACGCCGGCGACGACTACAAGCCCGAGTACGAGGACTACCAGGAGCTCGAGACCATCAACTCCATGACGCCGATTTGGAAAAAGCGCAGCTCCGACGTTGAGCAGAAGGATTACAACGAGTTCTACAAGTCCACGTTCCACGACTTTGACGATCCCGCGCGCACTATCAGCTTCCATGCCGAGGGTACGCTTGAGTACGATGCGCTGCTGTTTGTGCCGGGTCGCGCCCCGTTCGATCTGTACAGCAAGGACTACGAGAAGGGCCTGGCGCTCTACAGTTCCAACGTGCTGATTATGGAGAAGTGCGACGACTTGCTGCCCGACTACTACAACTTTGTGCGCGGTGTCGTGGACTCTGCCGACGTGACGCTCAATATTTCGCGTGAGACGCTGCAACAGAACCGTCAGCTCAAGGCCATTGCCAAGCGTGTCGAGAAGAAGATCACTGCCGATCTTGAGGACATGCGCGACAACGACCGCGAGGCCTACGAGAAGTTCTTTGAGAACTTTGGCCGCGGCCTTAAGTACGGCATCTACTCGAGCTATGGCATGAAGGCCGATGAGCTCGCCGACCTGCTACTGTTCTGGTCTGCCAAGGAGCAGAAGATGATTACCCTGGCCGAGTATGCCAAGGGCATGCCCGAGGATCAGAAGGCCATCTACTACGCCGCCGGCGACTCGCGTGAGCGCTTGGCCAAGATGCCCGTGGTAAAGGGCGTGCTCGAGCGCGGCTATGACGTGCTGTTGCTGACGCAGGATGTGGATGAGTTCACGTTCCAGGCTATGCGTGAGTACGTTGCCGCCGATATGCCTAAGATCTACGAGGACGACGCCGCCCGCGAGGCTGCCGAGAAGGCCGTTGCCGACGGTGCCGAGCCCGAGGTCGAGGATCGTCACCTGGAGCTCAAGAACGTCGCGACTGGCGATCTTGATCTGGCGACCGAGGACGAGAAGAAGGAGGCCGAGGACGCCACCAAGGAAAACGAGGACCTCTTTAGCGCTATGAAGGAGGCGCTCGGTGACAAGGTCGAGAAAGTTGCCGTCTCCGCGCGCCTGACCGATGCCCCCGCTTGCATCACCACCGAGGGTCCGCTTTCGCTCGAGATGGAGAAGGTGCTCCAGAAGGGACCCGAGGGCGCGCCCGACGGCATGCCCAAGAGCCAGCGCGTGCTCGAGCTCAACGCCAAACACCCGGTCTTCGCCAAGCTCGTCGCTGCCCAGAAGGCCGGCGACGCCGACAAGATCAAGCAGTACTCCGGCCTGCTCTACGATCAGGCCCTGCTGGTCGAGGGCATCCTCCCTGAGGACCCCGTTGCCTTCGCAGCAGCTGTCTGCGATCTACTTTAGTTACGCGGTTTTACCAAACCGCGTAACCGGCCGACGCTGCAAGCCC
>UQZI01000002.1 GCA_900545555.1 uncultured Collinsella sp. | reverse complement strand
GTGTAGGACTGGGACAACATACCGTCACGGTTGAAGGCCGGGGTCCGCATTACGCGGGCCCCGGCTTTTTTGTTGAACAAATTCACTAGGGCGGCGTCCGTTCGTGCCGTTTGTTAGGGCAGGGGTGTGCGCGTTGCCGTGTCGTGAAAATGGAAGATGCTCGGAATATAACGCGCATCGACATACTCAAATTGAGTTCCGGTTGAGTCGAATGTTTGGCTGGTTACGACCGCCAGATACGTAGAAGGATCGATGTCAAGCAACCGGCAGTCCTCAGTGTCGGGCTGGGCGAGTGTTATCGTTCGTTTGCTCACGGCAATGGTGAGCCCTAGCTCATCCTCGATGTAATGGAAGAGCGACAGGGTGGCATTCTGCTCGTTTAGGCCGGGGACGGAGGAAGTTAGGAAGTAGTGACGGTCGACAGCGACCGGTTTATCGTCGAGCATGCGGACGAGCTTCAAATGCGTAAGGTCTTCTCCTTCGGGAAATCCCGTCAATTGAGCTAGACACTTATTGGTGCTTACGTGCTCGAAATAGACGATTTTTGACGTTGGAATTGCTCCGATCGCGTGTGCCGATTCGCTGAACGAAGAAAGGTCGTTTACGGTGAATGCGCCCTCTTTGCTGGCGCCTGCAAGTGACGTCTCGATTACGAGGACTCCCTTGCCTTTAATGGACTGAACTAGACCTTCATTTGCGAGAAGTGAGATGGCCTTGCGCACCGTCATTCGAGAACAGGAGAACTCTTTGGACAGATTTTGTTCGGAAGGAAGGAGCGATCCCACGGGATGCTTGCCTTCGACAATCCGCTCTCGAAGGCTGCGGTAAATATCACTGTACAGGATCCTTGCCAAAATGCTCTCCTTATAGAGGTGGTGCGGAATGCGTCAAATCGGCGCGATAGTCTGTTTCTACCAATTATAGGAAGTGAAGACGCTTAAAGTTACCGCTTACTGCCATAAATCAACCGTTCACCCGTGTGCTTAACATGTCTAGACAGATAACAAATCATGTGGCTATAATTCAAGTCGTCAAGTACATGTCTAGACAGGAGGATTTGCAATGGCAAAACAGAGCTATGCGGTTACTATCGCGGGAAGCGGGAGCACTTATACGCCGGGCGTTGTTTTGACACTTCTCGCGAAGCGTGATGTGTTCCCCATCAATAGGATTACGCTCTATGACAACGATGCCGAGCGTCAGGGGACAATTGCTAAGGCATGTGCCATCTACATCAGGGAGAATGCTCCAGAGGTAACCTTCAGCTATACGACCGACCCTGAGGAGGCCTTCACAGGCATCGACTTTGTACTTGCCCAGATTCGAGTTGGCAAGTACGCTATGCGCGATAAGGACGAGAAGATCCCCCTGCGCTATGGCGTTCTTGGCCAAGAGACCTGTGGTCCTGGTGGCATTGCTTATGGCTTGCGCTCCATTGGCGGCGTACTCGAGATCCTTGACTACATGGAGAAATACAGTCCCAACGCATGGATGCTCAACTACTCCAACCCCGCGGCGATCGTTGCTGAGGCGACACGCCGCCTTCGCCCGGATTCAAAGATCATCAACATTTGCGACATGCCAATAGCCCTGATGGATATCATGGCTCAGATGTGTGGTCTCAAGGACCACAACGACCTCGTCGTCGGCTACTACGGCCTCAACCACTTTGGCTGGTGGACAAAGATTCACGACCGTGCAGGCAATGACCTTATGCCAACTATCAAGGCCCAAATGGCTAAAAACGGTTATGCTGGCGAGGATTCCGGCCTTGAATTCGTCGATGCGTCTTGGGACCAGACGTTCCGTAAGGCTAAGGATGTTTACGCGCTCGATCCGAATACCATCCCGAACACCTACCTCAAGTACTATCTCTTCCCGGACTATGTGGTTGAGCACACCGACCCCAACCACACCCGCACCGACGAGGTCCGTGAGGGTCGCGAGAAACGCGTCTTCGGCACCGCCCGCCAGATTATCGAAAAGGGCACGTCTGAGGGTTTCGGCCTTAAGCCGGATACCCACGCTGAGTACATTGTCGATCTCGCTCGCGCTTTGGCAGAGAACACCCGTGAACGTTTCTCGCTGATTGTTCCCAACGACGGGGCTGTGTCCAATTTTGATCCAACGGCTATGGTCGAGATCCCCTGCATCGTCGGCAGCGACGGCTACGAGAAAATTTGCCAAGGTGAGATTCCGCAATTCCAGAAAGGACTTATGGAGGAACAGGTCTCGGTCGAAAAGCTTGCAGTGTCTGCTTGGGTCGACCATTCCTATCAGGAGCTTTGGCAGGCGCTGACACTTTCGAAGACGGTCCCCTCTGCCTCCGTTGCAAAGAAGATCCTTGACGATCTCATTGAGGCGAATAAGGAGTTCTGGCCAGAACTCCACTAGTATCGGAAATCAATTTAGTGAATGATGGCGGGCGGCCGACCTTGGACAGGTCGCATGGGAGGAAAACCATGAGCGAAAGCAAAGAGCTTGCAAATCGCAAGCTCGGCGAGGACGTAGTTGGCCTCGTCGGCGGTAAGGAAAACATCCTGAGCATCTCGCACTGCATGACGCGTCTGCGTTTCAAGCTGCGAGACGATGCGAAGGCCGATACTAAGGCAATTGAGTCTCATGAAGGCGTCATTCAAGTAATCAACGCGAATGGCCAGTATCAGGTTGTTGTCGGCATCAATGTGATTGAGGATGTTTACGATGCCGCGGTTGCCGCTTCTGGTGTCGAGGGGCTGGGCGAGGTTAATCTTGATGGTGAGCCCGTCAAGAAAGGGAACGTTGTTAGTGCTCTTATCGATACTATTTCAGGCGTAATCCAGCCGATTCTTGCGGTGCTGTGTGCCGCGGGTATGATCAAAGGTGTTTTGAGTATTCTCGTCGCCCTCGGATGGATTACGGCGACAGACGGCTTGTACCAGATTCTATATGCGGCTGGTGACGGCTTCTTCTACTTCCTGCCGATCATCCTTGGCTATACTGCGGCAAAGAAGTTTGGCTGTAGTGAGTTCGTTGGCATGACGCTCGGTATCGCACTTACGTATCCGGCGATGGTCAACATCACATCGGGCGATGTTTTGGGAACGGTGCTTGCCGGCACTCCCTTTGCCATGAACTACTACACGACTTTCCTCGGCATACCCGTCATCATGCCATCTTCGGGTTATACGAGCTCTGTCATTCCGATTATCATCTCTGTTTGGTTCGCGGCAAAGCTGGAGAAGTGGTGCCGCAAGCATTTCTCTGAGTATGTAAAGTTCTTCTTTGTTCCTACATGCGTACTCGTTGTGATGGTCCCCGCTACCTATTTGATTATTGGCCCGATTGCCACCCTGATCACGAACCTCATGAGCCTGCTGTTTAACTCCCTCTACAGCTTGCCTGTCATCGGCGGCGCGCTCGGCGGCATCGTGCTTACTGCCATTTGGCAGCCTATGGTCATCTTCGGCTTCCACTGGAGTGTCATTGCTCTCATGCTGGTGAACATTGCCTCCCAGGGCTGGGATATTGTCATGGCGCCGTACATGGTTTGCTCGTACGCTCAGTCCCTTGCCGTCCTTGCCATTCTTCTGAAGACTAAGGACGTAAAGCTCAAGCAGCTTGCATGGCCGGCGTTCATCTCGGGCTTCTTCTTCGGCATCACTGAGCCCTGCATCTACGGTGTGACCCTTCCGCGCAAGAAGCCTTTTATCATGAGCTGCATTGCCTCTGTGCCCGGCGGCCTAATCATCGGCGCTCTTGGCACCAAGATGTTCGCCTTCACCGGCGGCGGCTTCTGCGCCTTCCCGGGCTTTATTGACCCGTCCGGTGCAATGGGCGCGAACTACCTGATTTACGTAATCATAGCCATCGTGGTTTCCAGCGTGATTTCGTTCCTGCTTACGTATGCGACGTACAAGGAGGACGTGCCGGCGGTAGAGGCTGCAAAGTAGCCAAAGAAGTGGAGCCGCGGAACAAGTATTTCCCCGCGCGCCAGCAATCTAACAAGGTCGTCCTTGGATAAGCGCCGAGGGCGACCTTGTCTTGTGCTGGTTTCGTTTGAGAGGCAGTGGTTGAGAGTGTCTAATATTATCTTTGACAATAGGATGGGTGAGGCGTGCCTTGCGGCGTGGAGGTCCGCGGGCGTGGAAGTCCGCTCGGTCGTGGTCCGACAGGATGGTGAAGTCGTCTTTGAGCATGCGACTGCGCCGTTCGCCCTCGAACACGTTCATCCGCTCTATTCTGTGACTAAGTCCTTTACCTCGGTCGCTGTCGGGATGTTGGTGAATGAAGGACGGCTATCACTGGCCGATCGCTGGATTTCATACTTCCCGGAATATGAAGGCGAGATCGCGGATGAGCGCTTTCGCAATGTGACGGTTCGCAATTTGCTGACTATGACGATGGGGCAGGAGAGTGACCTGTCGTATATTGGCGCGGGAGACGACTGGGCACATGAGGTTCTTCATCGTGAGTTTGACTGGAAGCCGGGCGAGGTCTTTCACTACGATTCGCTGTGTTCACATTTATTGAGCATGCTCGTGCAACGCGTAAGTGGAACGAAAGAATCCGATTATCTCGCCGAACGTTTGTTTACGCCGTTAGGTATTAGAAGTTGGTGGTGGGAAGAGGATCAAGCCGGTCATACGACCGGAGGTTTCGGTCTTCATCTTTCGACACCGGATTTGGCTAAGTTTGGTCAATGTTTGCTGGATGGCGGCAAGTGGCGTGGGGAACAGATCATTCCCGCGGAATGGGTTGCCGAGGCGACGAAGATTCAAGTGGAAACGAGCCCCTTTTATCCGTCTGAGGCGACTGAAGACAGCAATGGCTATGGATACCAGTTCTGGATGTGCCGGCGTGGCGGGTTCAGATGCTCTGGCCTTTTTGGGCAGCTGTGCTACATACGGCCCACAGATGGCCTTGTCATCGCCTGCTCGAGTTCCACGACAGGAAGTAAGGCGCTGCTTGATCCACTGTATGAGGTACTGTTCAAAGAGTCTGGTGTTCGGGAGACAGTGGCTTCCGAACGTGACTTCGATAGCATTCCCGTGCCACTTGGGTTGGCTTCTGGCGGACGTTTGAGTTCATTACGCCTCGAGGGCATTCATCGTTGCATTTTCGGGGATTTTGAAGAGATCGATATTCGATTCCATGAGAATGAGCTGGATTTGTCTCTGTTGCGCGATGGTCGTGAGTACGGCGTGAGGGCCGGCTACGAGTCTTGGGTTTGCAAATCGGGCGATGGGGCCGGAGTCGGAGACCTCTTTCCCTTCGTGACTCATGAAGCTGAGAGGGACGATGCCCCCGCATGGGATGTTCGCAAGTTGTTTGCAGCGTATGCCTGGACTTCGCCAACACATTTACAAATCGAGACCAGGGAACTGGACTACACGCGGCGCTGTTTTATCGATGTGCGGATCGGAGGTATTTATGCTGTGTGTAGGGTGCGAGTTGAGGGAATGTGCTGTTTCCCGGCACCCTCGGAACTCACAGCGATTTTGAAGTTGGGATAATTGTTCAAGACGTGCGATTGATAAGAAAGCTTGCCAACATCACGGCTAATGGAGACAGAGCTGTCTCCGGGCAATGTTTTTCGATACGGACGTTTCAGATATCGTATTGCTAGGGACTAACTCAATCACTTGTTGGGGTCGAAGCGCAAATGCGTCTCCTCGGCTCCGCACCCTGTTGGGCTCGAATCCCGGCGCATGGCAGCAAAAAGCCCGCTATCGTGAGGATAACGGGCTTCTCATTTCAAATGGTGCCCCATTTGCAAAGATAGTCGAACCCAGGTACTGGCGCTCGGGCGCTCCGTGTTCATCAGGTTCTCTCGGGCCGCCTAAAAAAGCGACTACTGAAGAAGGGGAGGCCCTGCGAGGAGCCTCCCCTTTTTGTTTTGGCTATCCCACCACCAGCACTTGGCCGGGGTAGATCACGTTCGGGTTCGCCAGCCCGTTCGCCTTGGCCAGCGTCCTGTAGTCCGTGCCGTACTTGGCAGCGATGCCCGAGAGAGTGTCGCCGCTCTTGACCGTGTAGGTCTTCTTGGCCGACGCCCCGAGGCGGTCGTTGACCACGCCCTGCACCTCCGCGTAGCGCCCGCCGAGCACGCGCTTGCGAAGCTCGCCGCTGCCGAGCTGCCCACGGATTACCGCGTCGGCCAGCTCCGTGGCGCTCGTATTCAGGACGTAGTTCACCAACTCCTGCACCTCGTCGTAGCGGCCGCCGAGCGCCTCCTTGCGCGCGTCTCCGTTGCCGTAGGTGCCGTCCATGACGCGGGCGGCCAGCTCGAGCGCCGTCTCCTGCGGCTGCGGGACCGTCCCGCTCGGCTTGGCATCGGGCACGGGCAGGCCCTTGGGGTTCGCCACCCTGTCCCAGCCGTCCGCATCGAGGTGCGCGATGTCGAGGTCGAGCGGCCCGGCGTATCCGTCGAGGCGGCCGTTGGAGCTGTACTGGTGGAGCGCGCACTCGTCCCACGCGCCGAAGCCGCCGGAGGGCAGCCACGGGGTCGCCTGGTATGCCGTGCGCTCCGTATTGGCGTACTGGGCGACCCACAGCGGATGGTCCTTGGCCACGGCGCTCCAGTCGTCCTCGGTGCATACGCTGCGGCTCATGTAGACCGCGCAGCGGATGCCCGTCAGCTCGTGGACGCGGTCGAGGAACTTCTTGGCTCCTGCTGACCCGTGGACCATGCCGTACATCTCGTAATCGAGCGCGGGCACGCCGTTGCCGAAGTAGTTCTTGGTCTGCGATACGAAGAACTCGGCCTGCTTCACCGGGTCTTCGCCGTTCAGGAAGTGGTAGAAGCCCCACTTCTTCCCGAGCGCCTTGGCCTTCTGGACGAAGCCGTCGCAGGTGTCGTGGACGATCCCGGTGCCCTCGGTCGCCTTGCAGATCATGAAGTCGAACGGGACCTTGTCGAGGTCGATGCCCCTCTGGTAGTTGCTGATGTCGATGCCCTGCACCGTCAATCACTCCCTATAGCGATGAAGTACGCCCACGATACGCTGGCGAACTCGTCTGTGTTCAGATTCACTTGTCCCTCGTCTGGGTCGCGGATGTCGGCCGTGCTGCCGTCCCACCCGCATATGAGCACGATGTGGCCGCCGTAGGCCCTCCCGCCCTCGTGGAGCTGGCCGGTCATGGAGCCGAACACCATCCAGCCGCGCCAGGCATACCCGAGCGCCTCCTGCTGGTCGTAGACCAGGCCCGTGCTCGACAGGTCCCCGTCGTTCGCGCGCATCCACGCGCAGAACTTCTGCATGTCGTTCAGGCCGTCCGTGGTGCACGTGTCGCCGACGGTCAGCGCGAGCCGCAGCGGCGTCCACTCCTCGCCGGTGAGGCGGGTGTACGCCATGGCCGCGCTGGTGAGGCCGCAGCCGCTCGTGGCGATGTCGTCCCCGGCATAGGGGAGAGCGCCCCAGCGCCCGTCCGTCTGGAGGTAGGTCGGGACCTGCGCTGGGGCGTCCTTGTCGTAGACGGTCGGTATCGCCTTTCCGGCCGTCCGCACCTGCGGCATCCCCAGCTCGAGAGAGAGGAAGACGAGCACGGATGCCGCGAGTAGCGCTAGTGCCGCATCGCAAACGGCGAGGTACCCTCCTCGACCTCCGGGACTCCGGCGATTGAGGTGAGTACCGATACCACTGCGGTGCATGCGGCCACGGCCGCGATCTGGCCCCAGTCGAGCGACGTGATGGCCACGGCGGTCGAGCCGATGAGCGTCACGGCCGTCTGGGCCGCCGTCTTCACGGCGCGGACTCCTGCGGCGATGAGCCAGCGCTTGAGCGCGTCCTTGTTCATAGTTGCTCCTAACCATTGTGGTTCTCTGGGTGCGTGTACTCGGGGATGCTGCCGTGTATGTCCAAGGTGTTGGCGTGCGCCCTGATCGTCTCGATGTACGTGTCTCCGTGGAGGAGGGCGTAGTTGTCGGCGCGCTTGTTGAGCGTGTCCAGCTCCATGGCCGTGATGTAGCCCCGGGCCACCGCCTCCTCGTAGCTGCGCACGATGGAGGCCTTTAGTTGCGAGCGCTGCGCGGATATGACGGCCGAGTACTCCTTGCGGATGTCATGCAGCTGCCTGCTGAGATACCCGGCGAGGCCCGTCACCACCGCGAGCGTCAGTCCGCTGATAACGGTGGAGAGCATCAGGCCTCCTCGTCCAGCATCTTCTGCACCTTCTCGCGCCAAAGCTCGGGCACCTCTTCGATGGTGCGCTTTCCGGCCTTGACTTGGCGGTAGTAGATCTTCGCCATTGTTACTCACCTCCCTTGATGGTTGCCACGAGGTCGCCGAGTTCGGCCAGTGCGGCCTCTTGGTCCTCGATTGCCGACTGCTGCTCTGCGACCAGGTCGCCGAGCTCCGCGATGGCGTCGCCGCTGTCGCTGGCGCTCTGCTCGGTCTCGTCGACTCGCTCGTCGAGCGTCATGCCGTCGCGCACGGCCTGCTCCCAGAGCTGGTCGAACGCCTCGGTGGCCTCGTCCTTCGAGATGGCTGCGAGGACGTACTGCTCGTCAGCCTGCCACTCCACGGTGGCTTCTCCGGCAGGGTCGATCTGCTCGCGCGTCACCTTCTGGATGTTGCGGCGCAGCCTGATGTCCGCGAAGCCGTCCGGGCGCTCGTGGTAGTCCACGGCCTGAAGCTCCGCCGTCGAATAAACTCTCATCGAGTCTCCTCTCGGTCTCGGCAAGGCTCACGACGTCCTTGCACCGTGCGAATGTATCCTCCGCGTGATATTTCTCGATGACTCCCTTGCTGCAGCTGTGTTTCAGGTAGCCGTAGTAGCTGATGCAGCGCCGGGCCAGCGGCAGCGGTATGACCTCCGACCGCCCGGCGAGCATGAAGGCCCGTCTGGCGCGCAGGAAGATGCCCGGCCGGATGGTGGTCTTGTACGTGTAGAAGACGAAGCCGACCATATCCAGCGGCTCCTTGTCGACGGCGCACACCTTCCACGGCTTCAGCTCGACGTGCAGCTCGTCCCTCACGAACTTGGACAGGCGGCGCGCGGCCATCTTCAGGTCGCGCTTGTCGTGGCCCATGAGAAGGATGTCGTCCATGTAGAACAGCACGTGGTCCACGAGGCGCTTGTCCGTCACCACGCCCGTGCGCCTGTTCACGCGCGTCTTGCGCAGGCGCTCCTGCGCGTAGTGGTATGCGCGCGAGGCGTAGTAGTTGGCCAGGTATTGGCTTAGGAACGAGCCGATGTTCAGGCCGTGCGGGAACTGGTCGAGGAGGACGCCGACGAGGTAGAGCAGGGCCTCGTTCTTCACGTCGCGTGCGAGCATGGCGCGGAGCACGTCTTGGTCGATGCTCGGGTAGAACTTGCGGATGTCCAGCTTTATGAAGTATTTGGCCCTCGGTTCGCGTATCCACTTCTCGATGGCGCGCTTGGCGAATATCTGGCCGCGCCCAGGAATGGAGGCCGTCTGGTAGCCGCCTATCTTGGCCATGAGCATCTCGGCCAGACCGTTCACCGCGATGTAGTCGAAGCACTGGTGCTTCGGCGTCTCGCGCACGATGATGCGGTGCTTGCCGTTGATCGGCTCGATTCTGTTGAAGTACTGGATGGGTGCGACCGTGACGCGCCGTTCGCGTATCTCGGCGGCGAGGGAGCGCGCCAGCTCCTCCTCGCCTCCGTATTCGTCCAGAAGCGCCTGCACCTCCCTGCGCCCGCTCTTGCCTCGCAGGAAGTCGCGGACCGCGACGAGGCAGAAGCCCTCGTCCTCGATGTCCACGCGCTTGCAGTAACGCCTCATTGTTTCCTATCTGGTTTTGGCGTTCTTCGCCGCTGGGCTACCAAACGCCGTGGGGTTGATATTTTCGTCAGTTGACGGGGCAAGCCCGCTCGAAGCGGGTGGACTCGACGAGCGTGTTCCGCGTTTGACCAGATTTCCGACCGCCATAGTTCCACCTGTAGTTGCCGAGCCTGTTGTTCGAATTGCCGTAGAAGGCACCGTACATAGACCCATTCCTGAGATTGCCGAAGCACTGCAGAAGGCCGAGAACCAAGCGGCTACCGCCGAGAACCCCCAAGGGGCCTGGGAGGGGTGAGGAGGGGGCGCTGCCCCCTCGCTTGCGCTTCACCCCCGCACCATGGCTAGGCCATGGTGACCCCCAGGCCAGATAGCCGACCGCCATAGCTCCACCAGCAGCCGCCGAGCCCGTAGTTCGAATAGCCGTAGAAGGCACCGCACATAGACCCACTCCAGAGATCGCCGAAGCACAGCAGCTCTCGCAGGCCGGGAGATGAGATCGGGTTGGAATAAATCGCGTCGCAGGTGCCCGTCGTGGAGGTTCCCTTGGAGCCGGTGGGCACGAGGAGGCCGGGGCACTTCGCTGACTCCTGCCAGTCCTCGTTGTACATCCACTGGCCGTTGGTCTTGCTGTCGCGCGCGGGCAGCTCGAGGTCGAGCTTGACGTGGTTGGCGTCGAGCGCCGAGGAGTACTTGCGCGAATCGAAGCACTTGTACAGCTCGCAATGGCCCTCGTCGGCCGACGTCTTGACCTGATTCACGATCACGTCGCACAGCGGCTCGTACGCTCCGCAGAGCACCTCGATGCCCTGGATGCGGTACGGCTGGCGCTGCTTTGGCTTGCCCGCGATGGGGTAGCCGTCCGTGCCGAGCAGGTTGTCGCACGTTCCGGTCTTCCAGGGCATGGCGCTCACGTAATCGTCGACGGCCGTGGTGAACGGTGCGCCGTCGACGTAGACCGCGCAGCGGTCGCTCATCGTCTCGATCTTGGTGACGGTGCGGTAGGCGAACGTGGACTGGCCTGCGGTCGCTCCTCGGTCGCTGTTCGGTCCGCAGTTCAGCGTGGAGCCGACGAGGAAGTAGTCGGCCGCCGCCTTCGGCAGCAGCACGCGGTTCACGCCGGTCTCGGCCTCGAGGACCTTGTACTGGTTCGCGTAGTCGGTGCAGCCGCCGAGGCTCTGCAGGTCCTGCGTGGCGTACTTGATCATAAGCATGAGCTGGAGATAGAAGTTGTCGGCGACGGTGCGGCCCGTGTAACCCGCGCCCTTCTTCTTGCTGTAGCTGATTCCGGTGTCATGCGAGCCGAACTGGAACGTGTGGACCTTGCCGGAGTAGCTGTGGGGCACGTTGTTGGAATCGCACCACGCGAGGTACGGCGAGAACACGAGGAGCGGTCGCTCGGTGCCGTCGGCGTACTTCTGGCCCGGCAGCGGCCTCATGCCCTCGTACTTGGTGTCGGAGTAGAGCAGGCGCTTGTATCCGTTGCTGCGCGTGATGCTGTAGTAGCCGGGGCAGGCCATGACCCAGACGTCGCCGTTGGAACCGTCGGCCCTGAAGCGGCCGTCGCCCTTCATGGCCGTGCAGTGGAACTTGCCGCTGTCGTCGACCGTGCCGTTGACGGTGAAGTACTCGAAGGCGTTGAGCTTGGAGTAGTCGTCGCGGCCCGCCGTGGTGTTGGTGGCGGGCTGGCACACGAGGCCGACGTTGTCGCGCGTCTTGATGCCCTTGGGGTCGTTCGAGTAGGTGTACTCGGGGATGTCGACGCCGTACACCTTGCCGTCACGGCGCAGGCTGAACCACTCGCCGAGGTTGTCGTACTCGCCCTTGGTTCCGTCGTAGTGCGGCGCGACGGCCACGGGGTTCGCCGAGGCCTTGTGCACCTTGGTGATGAGGTCGACGGTGTCGCCGAACGTCATGACCTTGTTTACCTGTACTGCCATTATTTCTCCTTTACTGGCCGAAAACCTTACCGAAGGCGTAGTCGTAGTCCTCCTGGGTGAGGCCGTCGAGGACCGTGTCGGTGCCGATTGCCGGGGCGATGATGGACTCGTACGCCTCGTCGATTTCCGCGTGCGTGGCGAATACCACTCCGGCGCTCGCCATCGCGGCGATCTTCTCCTTCGCGTCGTCCGTCAGGTCGTCGTAGCCGACCTTGAGCGACGCGAGCGCGGCCACGCAGCGGTCTGCCGCGGCGTCAGCCCGTCCGCGCGCGTTGATAACCTCGTCCATGATTGCCTGCCACTCGGACGCGCGCATATCCTCGGCGTTGCCGTAGGTGACGCGCTGCGCCTCGAGCGCGTTGATGAGGTGGTCGATCTCGGGGATGTAGTCGCCGCCCGTGGCCTCGATGGCCACCGAGGGGACGACCCTGATGGCGATGTTGCCCGTTGATGCCGACCAGTCGCCCGAGCTGATGCGGATGTACGAGGTCGGGATGTCGCCTGCCGCCTGCGTGAGCTTGGCGGGGACGGTGTACTGCACGATTCCGTCGGGCGCGGAGAGCACTGCGACGTTCTCGCCGTCGATGACCTTACCGCCGTCCGGGCGCAGCGCGTAGAAGCGCACGGTCATGCCCGTGAGGTCGAGCACCGCGCCTCCCTGCCGCAGGTTGACGTTGAACACGTACGCCTCGGCATCCTGCTGCCTAAGCGTGATGGGGTTGTCGAGCGTCGAGAAGCGGTTGGCGCCCTTCTCGATGTCGAGCGTGAGGTCTATGAGCATCTAGACCGCCTTCCCGAGCACTACTGCTCCTTGCTTGAACACGAGCACCAGCACGCGGTCCCCGGCCTTCACCTCGGCCAGGCACGTACAGGTGGTCGATATGGATGGGTTGAGCCGCACGTCGGCGGTCCCGTCTTGGTTGACTGCGGCGACGGTGCCCCACGTGTGGGACTCCTTTGCGCCAGTCCCGCCGAACAGCAGCTCGTACAGTTCGTGGCCGCTTACCATGACCCTCCCTCCGTCTCGGTGACGAAGCCGGAGCGGATGAAGCGGCGGGCCTTGCCCGTCACCGCGCAGTGGCCTCCGACCTCTATCTCCTGCTCCGTTATCGCACCGCGCCAATTTAGCCCGGCGGTGAGATAGTCGATGCCGACCGCGTCGTTGGGCAGCAGCGGCACCCACGGGTGGCCCCACTCGACGTACTCGATGGACGAGGAGTTGTCCACGAGCTTCGCCTTGGCCTTGGCCTTGAGGGCCTCTAGGCGCTCCTCCTTGGTCGCGCCCGTGAGCTCCGTCACCTGGTCGACGAGCGGGACCTCGTAGCCCCTGTACGGGATGGACGCGCGGGAGTTGGGGTCGGTGTTCCGGCACACGGCCCAGAGGCTCTCCTCCTCCGTCTCGTAGGTCAGGTACACGGCGTTCGGTATGTCGTCCGCGTTGTCCGATCTGGATACCTCGGGGAGCATGATGGAGTCGACGCCGTCGTTGAACGTGCGCACCGGCTTGCGCGCCTGCGGCTCGACGTACGGAACCATCTGGATGACTCCGTAGGCGTCGGGGTATGCCGATGCGAACCCGGCCATGGCGAGGAGGTCGTTGGCTATGGTCAGCCAGCTGTCGTCCGGCTCGTACACCACGTCCCTCGGTAGGACGTAGTCGCAGCGCGGCTCGTTCGTCCGGAGGCCGAGGCGCTTGAAGATGCCGTCGGCGTGCGCGACCGCGTTGGTGCCCGCCTTGACCGTGTAGTAGCGGCCGTACTTCCCCTTGACCGCGAGGCGCAGCGTCGATTCGAGGTCGACGCTGCCGGATACCAGCGGCCCGTTATATTTCGGCGTGCCGATGCTGCAGAAGTACGTACCGAGGGCGAACGTCCCGGCCTTGCCGCGCTCGTCCTCCATCTGGTAGTACACGCGCACGAGGTCGTGCTCGTCGGGCATGGCGCTGCCGGAGAAGTCGAGCGTGCCCTGGGAGCGGAGCTGCGATAGCGCGGAGTGCGTGAGCCGCCCGCCCGTGAACATGCCGTAGTCCTCGGCCTCGACGAGGCCGGGCCACGTGACGCGGCGGTAGATATAAGACTCTCGCCGGAAACCTGTCCAGATCACAGGGCCTCACCGTCCACCCTCGTCAGCGAGAGGCTGATGTCGGCGTGCGTCGTGGGCATGCACAGGTCGCGGTTCACGCTCACGTCGGCGGCGACGTGGAACACGTCACCGGCCACGCTCTTGAAGATGGCGCGCGGGTAGAGGATGAGGTCCTCGAAGGCGCGCACCTCCTCCTCGCCTATGACGTGCGCGGTCAGGGGGCGGGTGTCGCTGATGCCACCGGCGTCGTATAGGACGGGATAGGCCCTGCCTGCGTAGCGCACGAGCGTGCGGTTGGCGCGCTCGAGGCTGCGCTGCTCGGTGGGGTCGAACTGCGCGCGGGCCATGAGGCCGTCGCCGTAGTAGACGAAGCAGTAGGGCGTCTTGATGCTGCCCGGGTGCTCCGTCGCCCTCGATGCGCCCGAGGCCGCATACGCCGCCACGCGGTAGCTGTACTCGGTGTTCAGCGGCGCGTAGCGGTCGACCACCGACGAGCCGTCGGACAGGTCGGAGGCGATCAGCCTCTCACCGTCGCGCGTGACGCGCCAGATGCTGAGGCTCTCGACGTCCTGCCCCTCGTCGTTGTTGTCGACGATGCACTGCAGCTCGGCGTAGCCGCGCTCGATGTCGGCCTCGATGCGGAGGGAGGCGCGGCGCGGCAGCTCGAACTCCACGCGGAAGGGCATGGAGGCCGTCGACTGCAGGCCGCTCGTGCTTCGGGCCGTGGCCACGATTCGGTACTCGCCGCCGTCCTCCGGCATCCACTCGTCCTTGGTGACGCTCGTGGCCGTGGATGTGCCGAGCGCCTCCTCGTAGAGCACGTTGCCGCCCATATCGGTTATGGCCACGGCCATGGCGGCGAGCGCGCCGGATGCGTCGACGTACTGCACGCTCACGCCGACCGGCACGTTGCGCACGGTTTGGCCGGGCGCGTCGAAGGCGAGCTGCGGGGGCTGCCGGACATGGAACGAGCTGTTGCCGGACCATGGGCCGAAGTCCGCGTGCACGCCCTTGGTGCGCACGCGCCAGTAGACGGTGGAGTTGAGGGGGAAGTTCGGCACGCTCGCGCTCTGGGCGGTCGCGGCCGTCACCGTCTTCCATGCGGTGCCGTCCGTGGAGTACTGGACCTCGGCGGCGCTCTGCGCGGAGCCGTCGATGGGGTTGTGGTGCCACGTGAACGTGACCCTGCCCTGCGATACGAGCAGCACCTCGCCGCTCGTCGGCGTGAGGAGCGTCGGTGCCGCCGGGGCGCAGATCGTGACGATGGCCTCGGATGGCTCGGACCACGCGGAGACGAGGCTGCCTCGCAAGTTGCGCGCGCGGTAGTAGAACGTGCCGCCGCCGGGGTTGTCGCCGAACGACAGGGCCTTGCCGGTCACCGTGGCGATGGTGGTCCAGTCCTTGCGGTCGCGCGAGCGCTGAATCTCGGTGGCGCTCGCGGTGCGCGACAGGTTCGGGATGGTCAGCTCGACGGAGGTGTCTCCCGTGCGCTGGCCGCTCGGCTTGAACGGCGCGGACGGCGTGTTGAACGTGCGGTCGGTCATGACGCGCTCGGAGTAGCCGCTCTCGTTGTACGCGCGGACCAGATAGCGGTAGTAGTGGTCGGCCGAGCACGTCGGGTCTGTGTAGGAGGATGCCGAGCCGCTCACGTGGGCGATCTGGACGGAGCCGCCCCCGTCCGTGCTGCGCTCGATGCGCACCTCGGAGTAGGGGGCCTCGTCCATGGCGTGGTTGGCCCACGTTATGAGGTTCTTCTCGTCGTTCAGGCGCTCGACCTTGGCACCGCTCGGCGCTGCGGGCTTCTCCGGCGGGTTGCGCAGCGTCTCGGTGTAGGAGTGGCCACCGGCGTTTCCGGCCGTGTTATATGCGCCGATTCGGTAGCGGTACGTGTGGTTCGGGCGCACCGTGTCGTCGCTGTACTCGGTCTTGTCGCCGCCGGGCTTGGCGATGTTCACCCACTCGCCGCCGTCGGTCTGGCGGTCGACGTAGATGCCGTCGTACGGTCGGGCGGCCGTGGTGTTGCGCGTCCACGTGACTACGTTCAGGGTCTGGGACTTGCGCACGGCCTTGGCGTTGCTCGGCGTCTGGGGAGTCCAGACCGGGGCCGAGGGCTTGAAGGTGTCCCTGCACGTCGACTTGCGGAAGGTTCCTGAATAGCCCGTGTACCACGCCGAGCACTCGCGCGTGACGGGGTCTCCGTAGTTGACCCAGCCGACGTCGAGCCAGCCGGAATCGCCATACCAGCCGGGGCCGTACATGCGGTACTGGCCGCCCCACGAGCGGTTGACGATGGTGCCGCGCATGTCGCCGCACTTGACGTAGGAGCTGTACTTGACCTGCACATAGCAGGAGTTCTCGCCGTACTCCTTGATCTTCCACTCGATATATGTGTTCCAGGCGGTCTGGCCCGTAGGCCAGACCTCGTTGCCCCATGCCATTTACATCCCTGCCTTCGCCTTGCGGACGGTCTGGAAGAAGTCGTTGAGTGTCATGAACTCGCTTATCGAGGAGGCGTCGATCTTGACGTCGCCCAGCGAGTAGTAGTTGTTGACCACGGTGGTCTTGGTGCCACCGTTGCCCGTGTAGGCCACGTTGCCGTCGAGCTGCGCCGTGGCCATGAGGCGCTTGGCGCTGTCCCTCACGTCGGCGCGGGCCTCGAGCATGCCGTGGGCGAAGTTCTCGCCGAGGTGGCGTCCCGAGGTCTCGCCGCCCTTCTCGGCACCGGACCAGGGGCCGTCCTCCGGCACGGAGAAGCCCATGACGCTCTTGGCCGCGTTGACCAGCGACGTGGCGAAGCTGCGGACGGAGTTCCACGCCGAGCCGATTCCGCTGGCGAACTGCTGGCCGAGGTGCGAGCCGCTCGTGTACGCGCTCCACCCGCTCGCGCCGGACGAGGCGCTGCTGGCGAGCGACGAGCCGCTAGCCCTCGATGCCCCAGCCGCCGCGCCGACGCCCCGCGCGTAGTTCGAACCGGCGGAGCTGCCCGTGCCGCCGAGGGCACCGGGGGAGGAGGAGACGCCGGACTTGGCGTTGCTGGCCAGCGAGCGCGCGTTGGCGTTCGCGCTGCCGGACGCGGAGCCGATTCCGCTGGCGAACAGCGTACCGGCCGACTTGCCCGTGCTGGATGCGTCGCCGGGGGCCGGGGCGATGCCGCCGGACAGGGCCGCGCGCAGTCCTGCGGCGTTGCTGGATGTCTGCGGCGTGTTGTCGGCGATGCCCTGCGCGAAGCCCGCTCCGGCGGAGTTGCCCGTCGCGGATGCGTCGGCGGTTGCGGTGGAGATGCCGCTCGCCAGCGCTGCGGCCAGCGCCGCCGCGTTGCCCTCGGTCGGTGCGCCTCCGGTGGTGATGCCGCTGGCGAACAGTGCTCCGGCGAGGGTTCCCGCGTCGGAGCCGCCCTGCTTGGCCTCGTCGAGGCCGCCCACGGCCTCCCTGGCCTTTGCCGCCGCCACGTCGTAGGTGTCGCCCTGGGCGAGCGCGTTGGCGAAGGCCGTCACGGCGGCGTCTCCGGCGATGCCGTAGTCGTCGCAGTTGCGCTTGAACTCCTCGAGCGTGGAGCCGGTGACCTGCTGGGCCGCGCCGATGGCTCCCTGCGCGCCCGCGCTTAGGCCGCTGGCCCAGTTGTCGGCCGCCGCCTGCCCCTCGGTCTTGCACTTCACTCCCATGTCGCCGAGGGCCTTGATGATGCTCCCGGTGGTGCCGTCCCACGAAGCGGCCAGCTTGATCAGCTGCTCGTCGCTTAGGCTCTGGAAGTCCTCGACGCTGATTCCGGCGCTCTGGAGGTCGTCGCAGAACTGGCCGAGGTCCTTCCCGAGGCCGACGAACGCGGAGGAGACGGCCGGGGACGCCGCCGCGAGGTCCTTCACGCTCGCCGTGGCCCCGTCTGCCACGGCCACGGATGCGCCGAGGCTCTCCGTGACGGTGTCGATGGAGTTGTTCACCGCGCCGAGCGCGGCCTTGGCCTCGTCGAGTGCCTTGCCCTGCTTCGTGTAGCTGACGGTCAGCTCGGCCTGCTCGCGCGTCATCTGCGGGTTGTTCTTCATGCAGCGGTTGAGTTCGTCGTTGTAGTCCTTCTGGGCCACGGCGAGGGTCTGGATGTCCTGCGCCTGCTGCTCGTATAGGGCCGTGAGGTTCGACTGCTGCGCGTCCACCCTGATCTGCTCGAGCTTCTTCTCGACATACTCGCCGAGCGCACCCGTGACGTCGCTGATGGCACCGTGCTCGTCGGCGAGCTTGCCGTTCGCCTGGTCGACGACGCTTATCTGCGTGCCGCACATCGAGTTGACCGTATCGACCGCAGCGCGCAGGCGGCCCTGCGCCTCGGTGCTCAGGTCGCTCTTGTTCGCGTACTCCCTGATGGTGTCGTACGCGGCCGTGAGCTGTGCCGATTGCGCGGCGGCCGAGGTGTTCGTGTCCTTGAGCGTGGTGGCCAGCTGCGCCTGGCTCTCGAGCATCTTGTCGATGTCGGCCTTGGCGCTGCCCGTGGAGCCCGTGAGGACGTCGAAGGCCCCGGCCTCCTCCTTGACCTCGTTCTTGGCACCCGCTGCGGCGGCCTCCAGCTCGGTGGTCGATGCCTTCAGGTTGTCGGCGTGCTTCTTGGCGTCCTCCATGCTCTGGACGAAGGCCGTGATGCCAGCGATAACGAGCGCCGGGCCGACGGCGGCGAGTGCCAACTTGGCCACGTCTGCCGCCTTCGATAGCGTCATGAGGCCTGCGGCCTGCGCCTTGGTGGCGGCCTCGGTCGTCTTGGCCGCTGCGGCCTCCTGCCTGTACCCGTTCACTAGCCCGTTCGACTGGTTCATGGCGTTGCGCTTCTCGACGACTTCCTTCTTGAGGCTCTCGACGAGTTCGGCGTTGGCCTTGCTGCCCTTCTTCTGCTCGTTGGACAGCTTGCGGACGGCCGCGTTGTATTTGGACGTGTCGCTGTTGGCGTCGCGCACGGCCTCGACGTACTTCTCGACGCCTCCGGCCGCCTTGGCCGCCGGGTTCTTCTCGAGGGCCTTGTTCAGCTTCTCGTTGCTGCTGTAGGTCTTCAGCGCCGAGGCGTTCGTGGTGGTCAGCGCGTCGGCGTAGACGCCCCACTCCTGCTTGGCCTTGCCCACGGCCGTGACGGCGTTGCCGACGGTCTTGACGATTCGCCCGCTCGTCGTGAGGACGGGCGAGGCTGCTGCGGCCACGGCGGCGAGCGCTATGACGTTGCGCTGCGCGCCCTCGTCCATGTCGGCGAAGCCCTGAGTGACGTTCTCGACGGCCTCGAACAGCGGCTCGGCGGCGTCGACCGCGTCGGTTGCCGCGTTCACCAGCTGCGTGCCGATGTCCTCGGCCACCGCCGTGATCTTGTTCTGCAGGATCTCCAGTTTCGCGGCCATGGAGTCGTTGCGGTTGTTGACCTCGGCCTGCAGCGCGGTGTTCTCGCGCCAGCCGTCGTTGGATACCTGAAGCGCCTGGCTCACGAGGTCCGTGTTGCCCGCGAGGCGCTTGAGCACGTCGGTCTGGCGGATGCCGGTCACGCCCATGGACTCAAGGGCCACGGTCATGTTCTCGGCGCTGTTGGTGCCCTCGAGGAGGGCCAGCATGGTGTCGGTGGCGCTTGCCTTCCAGCTCTGCGCGAACTGGTCGGCGCTCATACCGGCGATGGACGCGAACGAGTCGAGCGCGTCGCCGCCCGTTGCCACGGCCTTGTCGATGGATGCGACGGTGTTGGAGAACGCCGTGCCACCGGCCTCGGCCTCGATGCCGAGGGAGGACATGGCACCGGACCATCCGAGGATGTCCGGCGTGCTCATGCCGACTTGGTTGGATGCGGCCGCGATGCGCTGCCCCATGGACGAGACGCTTGATTCGGTTGTGGCGAGGTTATTGCCGAGGTTGACGATGGCCGAGCCGTAGCGGCTGACGTCGCTGTGGGACATCTTCACGATGTTGGCGAACTGCGCCAGCTCGGTGGCCGCCTGCTCGGCGTTCATGTCGGTGGCGATGTCCAGACCGGATACCACGCGCGAGAACTCGTCCAGCTCGTCGATTGAGAAGCCGAGCTGCGCGCCCAGCGCCTGGATGTCGAGAATCTGGTCGGCGCTCACCGCGTTGGTCTTGGAGAACTCGATGGCCGATTCCTTGAGCTGGCGGTACTGCTCCTCGGTGCCGTCCACGGTCTTGCGCACGCCCGTGAGGGACGTGTCGATCTTGACGGCCGCAGCGCCCGTGGCCACGCCGACGGCGGCGATGGCTGCGGAGATGGGCATCATCTTCTGCCCGGCCTGCTCGACGCGCTCGCCGTAGTTGTATATCTCGCCTCCGGCCTTTGCTAGCTTGGAGCCGCTGCTCACGAGCTTGCCGCCGACAGTCTCTAGGTTGCCCCCGGCGGCCACGGCCTTCTTGGAGAGGCTGTCGAGGCGGCGCTCGGCCTTCTCCAGCGCGGAGCCGTTGTAGGAGCCTGTGACGGCGATGGAGATTGATGCCTTACCCATTTAGGTACCTCTGGATTACTTTCTCGATGCGCGACTCCACGCGGTCGCGCACCTCGTCCTCGTATTCGTCGACGGCGCGCATGAGCGCACGCGGTTTACCGGCATGGGGCACGCCCATGCGCCTGCCCGCCCTGGGGCCGTTCAGGTAGAACGCGCCGGGGTTTGCGAACTCGATGGGGCCTGCTCCGGGGTCGCTGTTGGCGATCTTCACGCCCGCCGATATGGTCCGCATCGATGCGTTGGCGGCGTACTGCCCGGAGCCGCCGAGCCCGCGCGCGTAGGATTGATAGGCGGCAAAAAGGGGCCGCACGTCCTCGCGCAGCCCCCTCTTTACTTCCTTCGGCAGCTCGCGGTCGATTTCGCGGAGGCCCTTCAGCGTCTCCGCGAGGCCCTCGACCCTGATGCTCAGGCTGCTCATCTCTTCCTCCCCATGCGGTCGAACAGGCGCTGCACGCGCTCGCCCCTCGTCCTCTCGCGCTTGGCCGCGAAGCCCTCGCCGCGTCGGTCGAACAGGGCCAGCCACTCCTCGAAGACGAACGGGTACTCGTCCAGGAGGCGCGCCATGTCGTATGGGGAGGCCCCGGTGATTCTCGCGGCGCTTGCTACTTGGCGGGCGCAGATGCTAAAGGGGCGTCCTTCTCCTTGGCGAGGAGCTTGGTGTTGTCGTCGATTACGACGGCGTCGTAGGTGTCGGCGATGTACTCGGCGGCCTCGGCCAGCTCCATGCCCTCGATGCCGACCTCCTTGGCCTTGCCCGCCTGCTCGGCGGCGATCACGCACCAGACGAAGTCGTTGTAGGCCGCCTTGTGCGGGGAGTCGGGGATGGATGCCATGGCGTCGATGGACTTCCAGTTGGATGTGCGGCCCGCGTCGAACTCGATGGGGTCGTTGTCGCCGTCGGTGAGGGTGAAGTGGAACTTGAGCATTTAGTGCCTCCTAGGCTGCTGCGTAGGTCTGAACCTTGTTGACGATGGTGATGGTCACGGGGGAGCCGTCCTTGGCCGCCACGCCGATGTCGTCGGCGCTGAACTCGACCTCGGCGGCGCTGCCCTCGGGGTCGATCTCGGGCGTCTCGCAGTTCCACGGGACGTTGGAGAAGACGACGCTCATGGTGCAGTTGGGGTCTTGCGAGTGGGTGAAGTCCCACGCGGCGGAGCCGTAGACGACCTTGTTGGTCACGGTCGTGCCGTTCTCGCTGCCAGTGAGGACCTTGCGAATCTCGGTGTAGTCCTCGGGGATGATGGTCTGCTTCACCGTGGTCTTGAGCTTGGACTCGGCGACCTCGGATGCGATGACGCGCCCCGCGCCTCGGTAGGAGGTGAGGCTGTTGGACAGCTCGAACTCGCCCTTGGTCACCAGCACCTCGATGGGGGTCTGGTCGTTGGGGGAGAACTTGAACACGCCGTTGGTCGGGATGAAGTAGCCGTCGAAGCACGAGGGCTCCGTCTCGCCGGACCAGCCGCCGAACAGGGCGGCGTCGATACCGGCGGCCGTGATGCCGATGTCGAGCGGCGCGTTGCCCTCGAAGGAGAGCGACAGCGTGTCGATCTTGCAGCCGGTGGCCTTGTGCACCGTGGCGGCCGACGTGTTGCCCACCTGGCCCCAGAAGGTCAGGAAGGGAATCTCGGAGCCGAGGGTGATCACGTGCTTGTAGTAGCCGGGCTTCTCGGCCGAGGTGGTGACGATGTTGCCCATGGCAGCGAGGATGTAGAGCACCAGAGAGTCGGCGTAGGCCAGCGTCTCGAAGTCGACGGCCATGTTGACCTCGGAGACGTAGGCCCCGTTGGTGGTGTTGGCTCGCAGGCCGCAGGCCACGTTCTTCTGCTCGACGGTGCGCTCGGGCTTGATGAGGCCGCCGCCCGTGAGGCCGTGTCGGAACGTCGGCGTCGGCGCGGCCTTGGTCTTGGACTCCTGGCGGGCGACGCCGAGGAGGCCGATGGATGTGTTAATCATCTGCCGTCTCCTTCTTGGACGTGCGGGACTCCTTCACGATTCCGTCCCGCTTCAGGATGGTCAGGAGGGACGTTGGCAGGCCCTCGACCTGCTCGCCCTTCTTCGCTCGATACGTGAGGCCGTTGTAGGTGGCCTCGAAACCCTTAGCCGCGCGAAGCATTGCGCACCAGCTCCTTGAACTCTCTTGGGCAGGCCGAGAAGACCTTGCAGGTCACATCGACCTGGGCCGCCACCACGTACTTCTTGTCGGGGGTCGAGTCGTAGCCCGCGTCGCTCATGCGCGGAATCGCGCAGTCGACCGCGCCGCCGAGAGTCGCGTCGGCGGCGATGCCGTAGCAAAGCGAGTTGACCCAGCGCTGCACGCTCTCGCGCGCCACGTCGAACTTGGCGTGCGTGGCGAACAGGTAGACGTGCAGCGTGAACTGCTTGGCGTACTCGGCGCTCGTGGCCCCGCCCGTCGTGCTGTCCATATCGGCCAGCGGGTCGCACCACGCGAGGAACGGCGGGCGCTTCGGCGGGATGTGGTCGTGGACCTCGGGCACCTTGCCGCCGTCGCCGTACATGGCCAGCGCGCTCTCGGACAGCACGAGCGACGCGCGCTCGAACAGGGCCGCTGCGGCCTCGGCGTAGGGCATGGCGATCACATGACCACCGCCCTGCACCGGCCGAACTGCTCTATGGCCGCGTCGACCTCCGGCAGGCCCGTCGCGCCGTCGCGCCCGGCGAGCGTGTAGCGGATGAAGCCCGCGTCGGTGGCCTCGCCCGTGGCCCTCTCGGGCGTGGCCGACGGCCGCAGGTAGTAGGCCGCGAGCCGCAGGACGGCCTCGCTCACGCGCTCCGGCACCTCGGTGAGGCCGTAGCGGTAGCGGATGGTCGCGCGCCCCTCGGGGCCGACCGCCTGGCAGTCGCTCACGAGCGACCAGCCGGGGGTGAGGACCTCGGCCACGTCGTTGTGGTCGAGCCAGACGAAGCCGCCGCCGAAGGTCTCCGTGACGCCCATCTGCTGCACGAAGCTGCGCCTCGCGTTTCGCTCGAACGTCTCGGTGGCCGCCTGCCGCGCGGCCCAGAACTCCTCCTCGGTCACGTCGGAGAAGTCGTCGGTGTCGTCCATGCCCTTTAGCTGCTCGAGCCTGAAGTAGTGGCGCGTGACCACCGCGAGGAACGTGGTGAACAGCAGGTCGTCACCGCGATACCAGTTGATTCGCACGGAATCTGGGGCCGCGATGCGCGGGAGCCTCAGCTTTCCGTCCTCGAGCCTGTACTCGTGGGACGTTCCGCTGCCCAAAAGGAGGGCCGCGCGGTCGGGCGCGGCCTCCGTCTCAAGTGCCAGCTCGTCCGTGTAGGCGACGCGCAGCGTGCTGTAGGGCTGGACGAGCACCGCTACTCCTCCTCGTCGTCGTAGAGGTCGGCCTCGAGGAGCGCCAGAAGCTCTTCCTTCTTGGCCGCCTTGGGGTACTCGATGCCCTCGGCGTCGAGCTTGGCCTTGATCTCTTTGACGGTCAGGTCCTCGGCCTGCGGCTCTGGGGCCTTGACGGCCTCGATGGCGAGGCCGCGTCGCACGGCCTCGTCGGCGGACATGACTTCGCCCTCGAAGGCGACCAGGTGGCCGTCTCGCACGACGCGCTTTGGTGAGGTGTAGGTTTCCATGGCTCCTCCTTACGCCACTGCGGTGTCGAGGTTCATCTTGGAGGCGTAGCAGAAGGCGTCGGGGTAGCGGACCTGCAGCGCCTTGGTGTGCTCGGCGCGGATGCACAGCTCGTTGTGGATGAACTGGTCGTTGACGCGATCGACGTCGACCGTAGTGCCGTGGATGGAGCGGCGCTCGGCTGCGTAGGAGTCGTACACGAGCAGGCCGTCGCAGTTCGGGTCTTCGACGACCTTCATGCCCCAGAGCACGTCGCCGGTGATGGACTGGTACAGGCCGGTCTCGGTCTTGTACAGGTCGATTTCCTGCTTGATGATCGGGGAGACGAGCACGTGGGTCGGGACGCGCTTGGCGGTCAGCATGACCTTGGTGCGCATCTTGCGGATGGCCTCGTAGTACAGGCCGCCGACGTGCTCCTCGAACTCGAGGATGCCGGTGGTGTTCTTGATGCCGACGATGCCGGTGGAGTTGTTGCCGCTGAACATGTGGTCGTCGGTGACGCTGTTCAGGTCGAGCAGGAGGTCGTGCTGGATGATGCTCAAAAGCTCGTCGTAGTCCTTGAGCGTGTCCTCCGAGACGGGGACGTATCCGGCGAGGGTCTCCTTGTTGGCCACGGCGTCCTTGTAGGAGTACAGGACCTTGGCCTTGGCTGCGGATGTGCCGTCGACCACGCCGCCCCATGTGGCGGGCATGCCCGTCTGTGTGGAGCGCTGCTTGTAGGTGACGGAGCCGGTGGCGGGGGTCTCGCGCAGCGTGTCGGCGAAGCTGCCGAACAGGCTGTCGGGCTTCGGGTCGAGGGTCAGCTCGATCTCGGTGGGCGCGCCGACGGTGACGACGGTGGCCTCGTTCTTGAAGCCACGGTAGAGGCCTCGGAACTCGTCGCGCGGGCCGAGGATGCGCTCGGCGAAGGACGCCTTGGGCGTGGGGACCTTGGGGGCGGGCGCGTTGCGGGCGGCGTCCTCCTCCTCGATGACGTGCTCGAGGGTCAGGTCGAGCTGCTGAATCTGGCCCTCGATGATGAGGGCCTTGTTCTGGTCGCCGGAATCGGCGGCCTTGTGCTGCTCCTCGGCGAGGCGGCTGCGCTCCTGCCAGAGCTGCTTGGAATTGAGCGGCATGCTTACTCCTTACGGTAGACGTGGTTGCCGAGGAGGACGAAGCCCTCCTCGCTCCGGGCGACTGTATCCACGGCGTGAGATTTTTCGATTGCGTCGTCGGGCGCGTGCTTGAAGCGGCCCATGAGCGTGCGGTCGAGCGCGTCGGCCACGCGCTTCTCGGTGGCCACCTTCTCGTCGACGAGGCCGAGTTCGAGCGCCTCGTCGGCCGTGTACCACGTCTCCTCGTCCATGGCCTTCTTGACGTCGGCCAGCTCCATGCCGGAGCGCGCGGAGATGATTCCGGCGATGGTGGAGTCGAGCGCGGCGAGCTGCGCGACGACGTCGGCCAGCTCCTGCGCGTTGCCCTGCGCATAGGTCCATGCGTCGTGGATCATCAGCTGGGCGAAGCTGCTCATGACGACCTTGTCGGCCATCATTGCGATATAGGAGGCCGCCGATGCGGCGATGCCGTCGATGTGCGCCGTGGTCTCGCCCTTGTAGCGCTGGATGGCCGAGGCGATGGCGAAGCCCTCGTAGACGTCGCCGCCCAGGGAGTCGATGCGGATGTCGACGGGCTTGCCCTTCAGGCCGTCAAGCTCCCTGGCGAAGTTCTTGGCCGTGTTTGACTCCTCGGAGGACCAGAAGTCGCTGCCGATGGTGCCGTAGAGGTACACGGTGGCCTTCTCGGCCTCATTCTTGATTCGGAACATTCGTTGCCCCTTCCTGCGTGCCGTCGGCTGTGCCGTTCGGCTTGTCTGCGTTGAATACGTTCACGGTGCCGTCACCGTTGACGGTGCCGTAGTTGAGCGGGAACAGCGGCTGGTCGATGCCCTCGACGGGTTCCATGTCCTCGAGGTCGCGCACGTCCGCGCGGGTGATCGCGCCGAAGTAGCCGAGCTCGCGGTAGTACTGCGTGCGGGCGGCGTCGTCTCCGCGCATCAGGCCGTTCAGCTTGAACTTGGCCTTGGCGTTGCGCTGGTAGCAGGCGTCGAGGACCGGCTGCAGCGCCATCTCGAGGTCGCGCACGTCCGGCGTGATGGTGTCGGTCACGTAGTCGATTCGCATCTGCTGGCCGCCGTTGTACGTGGCCCCCTCGCTGTCGTAGACCTTCCACGGGGGCACGTTGCAGGCGCGGCAGACCTGATGGAGCACCCATTTCTGCTGCTCGATAACGGATGCGTCCTTCATCGTCTGCTGGTCCGTCACCCACTTGGCCCCGTAGCCGAAGATGGGCGCGCGGCCCGCCTCGGCAACGCCGCTCTTGGCGTCCACGGCGGCGCGGAGTGCCTTCAGGTCCTTCTCGTCCATGCGGCCCTCGGGCACCTCGACGTGGCCGAGCTGGTGGTTTCCGTTGTGGAGCATGGAGCGGTAGAAGCGCTCGAGGTCGATGGACAGGCCGATCTCCTCGGCCGCGAGGCGCGCGAGGGAGATGCCCTTCACGCCGTCCTTGGTAATGTGCGTGGAGATGTTCACGACCTCGTCTGGGAAGTACCACCCGGCGGGCACGTGGTCGTCACCCGGCGAGACGTAGTAGCGCGTGCGCCTTCCCCTGGGCGCGTGCTTGTCGTAGTCGTGCATCACGCTGGCCGTGATGGGCCAGATCGCCACCGGCTTTCCCTTGAACCACTCGACGTACCAGTAGGCGTTGCCGAAGGTGTCGCGGCGCAGCACGGTCCAGTCCATGAGCTTCGCTGCGGTCATTTCCTCGTTGGCCATGCCGTTTAGAATCTTGGCCAGCGGGTGGTTGTCGAGCCGCTTGTGGCCGTCGCGCCCGGCCTGCATCACCGAGAACGGGAGGCTGGCCATGCTGCGCGCCTTGGTCTGCTCGCAGGCGGCGAAGTCGATGGACATGAGCGCGCCGTATCCGTGCGGCGTGGCGAAGCCGGGCGGCAGCGTGACGTGCACGACGTCCTGCACCGGCTCCCTCTTGTAGAACATGTCGTAGAAACGTCCCATACGTCCCCTTTCTGTCGGGGGCATCGTATGGGCCGCGTGAGATTAGCTGACGGGCACGTAGGACTCCGTGCCGCTCACCAGCTTGTCGTATGCGAGGGCCGCGATGGCCAGCGCGATGGCCGCGTCGATTTTGGACTTCTTGGAGTCCTTGCCGAAGCGCATGCCGTACGGCTCGCGCTCCATCTCGACGGTGTTGGCCAGATGCGAGCGGAGCTTTGGGCAGCCGCGCAGGCGCAGCTCCCCGGCCTTGACCTCGTTCACGACGATTGACGTGGCCTGGCACATCGTCGCGTTGTTCTGGGGGAACGAGACCGTCTCGATTCCGTACACGTCGCGCAGGCGCGAGTTCATGACGATAAGGCGGTTGGGGTCGATTCCGACGACCTGCGGCCAGTGCTCCGAGCACAGCCCGGCGATGAGCTGGGTTATCTGCTCGAAGTCGTAGTGGCCCGTCTCCTCGTCGGGGGTGTCGAACACCCACTCCTTGGTGAGGCAGACGGTCTTCCCCTTCTTGGTCTTGCGCTTCTGGTACGCGACTATCGCGAAACTGTCGCCCGCCGTTGCGCCGTCGATTCCGAGCGTCCACGGCTTGTTGAAGTCGAACCTGTTGGTGCCGCGCTCGCAGCGGTCGAGCTGCGGGGCCTTGAAGACCGAGTAGGCGTCGTTGTCCTTGGGGAATCGGTTGGCCGTGTAGCGCTCGAACTGGCGGGCGGATGCGGCCATGCCCCTCTGGTCCTCGATGCTCTCCCAGTTGACCCACGAGGCCACCATGATCTTCTCCCAGTCGGCGCGCTTCTCGATGTCGTCGCTGTCGTCGAGGCCCAGCCAGTACAGGTACATGCCGGGGTCTCGGCGCGCCTTGTCGCTGTACATCTCCCAGAGGAAACCCTCGCGCTTGTCCCCGGCCGTGGTGATTCCCACGGTAAGCGGGTTCCACAGGACCTTCTGTCCCTTGACCCCGGCGTCCCATACCTTCGAGTCCGGGTAGGTGTGCAGCTCGTCGAATATCAGGAAGTTGAAGTGCCACGACTCCAGCGCGTCCGCCGTGTTCGGCAGAATCATGATTTTCGCGTTGGTCTCCTTGTGCGTGATGATGTTCTTCCCGATGTCCCACTGCTCGCGCCACGTCGAGTTGAGCTTGATCATCGTGCAGATCTTCTCGTAGACGTTGCGGATCTGGTCCTTCGACGACGCCACCATTCCGTACTGGCCGTTGTGTACCGGCTCCATGGTGGCCACGGTGAGGAGGATTCCGGCGCACGTCTCGGACTTGCCGTAGCCAGAGGGCAGGCCGATGATGGCGCGGCGGTACTTGCGCTTGAAGCCCCTGGCGGTCATCTTGCCCGAGGCGAAGAGCGGTTTCCAGATATTCTCGCGCTGGAACTCCTCCAGATAGAAGGGCTGCGCGTAGTAGGAGTCGTTGGCGACGTGGCGGCACATCGAGGTGAAGCAGCGCTCATAGTCGCGCGCCATGACGAGGCCCTCGCGCGTGTAGCTAGTCGGCGTCCGATACATCGACTACCTCCGCTGGCAGCTCGTAGGCCGCGTCGATTGAGCGGAACATCGACGCCGTGTCCGCTGCGGTCTTGACCGTCGTTGCGTCCATGAGGCCGATGCGCGAGCGCGCGAGCGGCGACAGGCCGAGCATGTCGGACAGGGCGCGAATCTCGCTCGATGCCTCCTTGAGGATTGTCAGTGCCGGGTTCTTGCGCACGAGCGGGACCTCCCTCCCATCCGGTGTCTTATAGGGCTTCACGCCGATCTTGTCGAAGATGTTTATGCGGCCGTCCTCGCTGTGGATGGCCTGCTGCGCCTGCTCGGCCACGGCGTGCCAGTAGGTGAGGAGGCGCAGGGTCGGTATGTCCTGCTCGGAGAAGCTGTTCACCGGCGGGCACAGCCACGCCCATATCTCGCTCTGGACGGGGTCGAGGGCGATGTCCTCGGGCATGAGGACTCCGGCGGCGTCGGTCTTCGCCGCGAGCCCGTATGCGTCGGTTATCCCGCGCCGGATGGCGTCGTGCTTCGGCTTGGCACCCTTCACAGGCCCTCACCCCGCAGCGCGTCCTCCATCTTCTTGGCTGCCTTTTTCAGGGACAGGCACAGCGGGGCGGCGGTCATGAGGGATGCGCGGGACATGTCCGAGGCGGCGACGTGCGCTCGCTGGATGACCTCGAGCACCTCGTCGTCGCTCATGGCGGCGTTTGGTGCAGGAGGCTGAAGCTCGCCCACGTAGGCGTAGCCCCTGTATGCGTGGCTGCGGCACGTCGAGCAGCAGAATCGGGCGGTGCTCCTCTTCGCCTGGAACTCGCGCCCGCATGACTCGCATCTCTTTATCAAACTTCCCCCGTCTCGAGGACCGCCTCGCGGCCCGTCATGTTCTCCCATCTCGTTATGATCACGTCGCAGTAGTGCGGGTCTAGCTCCATGCACAGGCACCTGCGACCCATCTGCTCGGCCGCTATCACGGAGGTGCCGCTGCCGCCGAACGGGTCGAGCACCGTCTCGCCCTTGCGGCTCGAGTTGCGCATCTGGTATGCGAACAGCTTTACCGGCTTCATGGTCGGGTGGTCCTCGTTGCGCGACGGCTTGTCGTAGCGGAGCACGTCCGTCGCCACGCTGTCGCCTGACATCGCCTCGACCATCTCGATGAGCTCTGCCTTGCTCATCTTGTGCGGGTCTTTGCCGAGGTCCTCGTAGACCGTCGACTCGGAGCGGCTGTCCGTGAAGTAGTGCGCGGCTCCGGGTTTCCATCCATAGAGGCATCCCTCGTGACGCCACTGGTAGTCCTGATGGCCGAGCACGAATGTGTTCTTGACCCATATAAGCATCTGCTTGCACATGATTCCGGCGCGCGCGAGGGCCGAGGCGAACGCTGGCATGTGCATCACCGCGAGCCACGTGTAGACCGCGCCGCCTTCCTTCAGATGGGGCACGACCGCGTTCAGCGCTGTGTGCAGGAACTCCTCGAATTGCTTCTCGTCTTCGAACTCGTCGTTGTCGATTACGAGGCCGTCCGTTCTGCGCTGGAGCTGTTTTTTCTCCGATGGCCTCATGTGCTGGCCGAGCGCGACGTTATAGGGCGGGTCGGTCAAGATCATGTCCGCGAGACCCCCCCCGCATAGCTTCTCGACGTCTTCAGGGCATGTCGAGTCTCCGCACATCACGCGGTGGTTTCCCAAAACGAAGACGTCGCCGCGCTTTGCCCTGCAGATAGTGACCTCCGGCTCGGGGTCGTCCTCCTCTACGGCGCTTAGGCCGTCCGGCTCGAGTTCCTCGGAGAAGCCGAAGTCGCCCATGTCAAATTCGTCCGCGAGGACGTCCAGCTCGTAGGCGAGGAGGTCCTCGTCCCACCCGGTCATCATGGTCGTCTGGTTGTCGACGAGCGTGAGCGCGCGCCTCTGGGCATCGCTTAGGTCGTCGCACGCGACGCACGGGACCTTCTTCATCCCGAGGTTCTTCGCTGCGGTAATTCGCGCGTGCCCGGCCACGACCTCCGGCAGGCCGTCCGCGTTTCGCCAGACGATAACGGGGTTTCTGAAGCCGAATTCCTTGATTGAGGCCTCGACGGCGTCTATCTGCTCCCTCGTGTGCTTCTTCGCGTTGTTCTCGTACGGAACGAGCGAGTCAATCTCGATTTCCTCGATTTTCAGTTCGTTTTCGCGCATTGTCGCGTCCCCTTCCGGCGTGTCGTGATGGGGAGCATAGGCGTGCCGTGAGATTTAGCGTTGCGATTTCACCTCGCCTTGGCGTTGCACTGAACCCCACCGGCCTCCAATTTCGTGGCGAAACGCGCGGGGTAGGGGCGCGCGGGGTAGGGGGAAAGAAACCCGATTTTCCGAGGGGGTAGGGGGCCGTGCATAAAAAGGGGTGCAGCCCCGTCCGAGGCCACACCCTTATGCATAAAAGCTATCTGTTCGCCGCCCTGCGTGCATCATCGCGCTTCTTGTGGCAGCTCTTGCACCTTAGCGTGAGGTTCTCCACCTCGCTGCCGCCGCCCTCGCACAGCGCGCGGCCGTGGTCCACCTCGCCGCCCATGCCCGCCGTGTACCAGCGGCCGTCGCGATACTCCGCGCACACCCTGCCGCAGTCGGCGCACCTTCCGAGCTGCCTGCCGATGGCCCTCTGCCTCGCCTTGCGGTACGCGCTCGACGAGTACTCGGTGCGCCATGGCTCGCGCTCGGCCCTCGTGGCGTCGCCCTCCGTAGGCCTGCGCTTTGGCCTCGGCCTGCACGGGCAGCGCTGGCCCTCGGGATGCGTGCGGCCGCAGTGCGGGCAGTACACGCTCACAGCTCGCGCCTCCCGCTCTCGGCCTTGGCCTTGGCGGCCACGCCCAGGCTGATGCTGCGGGCCGCCTGGAATATCTCCAGCGGCGTGAGGCCCAGCAGCTCGAAGGCCTTGAGCGCCGCCGTGATTCCCTGCTCAACCCTGTGCTGGTCGTACTGTTTACCGTTGTCCATCTATCCCACTCCAATCGCCGCCGACAGCGCCAGCAGCATCTTGAACATCACGGCCACCGCCGCCGCGTCTATGACGAGGCATGCCGCGATGATGAGCAGGCATCCGCCCGCCCTCTTCCAGTCGATCATGTGTCCCTCCTATAGTGCCATGAATGCGAGCAGGAGGAGCCCTGCGGCGAGGGCGCGGACCGTCCACGCCCATGCCGCCAGCAGGGCCGCCGCCAAAAGGGCCAGCGCTAGTAGCTCTCGAAGGTTTCGCACGCCGCCTCCTGCATGTCCCTCATGTGGTTCGGTATCCACTCGAGCGCCCACATCGCCCCGAAGCTAGAGTTCTCGGCGTCGCCGGTGCCGAACTCCTCGGCGTACGCCCGGTCGAACTCGACCTCGCAGATGCCGTAGTCGCAGCAGCACTCGACCATGCGCTTGCACTCGGCGCACGTGGGCTTGCCCTCGCCGAAGTGCCTGTCGATTGCCGCGTCGGTGCACCCGGCGGGGAGGTTGTAGCCGCTGCCAGGTTCGTTATCGCACATCAGTCTCCAGCTCCTTCGCTATTCCCACGGCGATGATGCGCGCGGTCTCCCTCGCCACCGCCTCGCTGCTCTCCATCCGCCCGACCGTGTAGGCGCGCTCGATCATGTCCTGGGCGGCGCGCTCCATGGCCGTGTCGTCGCAACCCCGGCAGACCCTGTGCTCCTTGAGGTACGCGTGGGCGCGGTCCTGCGGCCTCGTCTCGTCGTAGCGGAACACCTCGTTGCAGTCCGCGAGGATGTCCTCAATCGTGTCCATCAGGCCACCTCCGCCCGTATCTGGATAGGCCCACGGTTCCACTGGTCGCGCGCGCCGCTGGCATCCATCGGGTCGCCGCCTCCGCGCGCCCCGCACGAGGCGCAGTAAACGAACTGCCATATGCCGCCAATCTGGGCACGGTACGCGGAATGCGCCAGATGCTCGGTTGTGCCGCAGCACGGGCAGCATTTGAGCGGGTCTCGGTCAATCATTCGCCCACCCCGAAACCGTCGCCGAACCTCTCTGTCACCAGCACGCGCTTCAGGCCGTTGATGCGCTCGATTGCCTGCGCCGGGGTGTGACCGTCCCATTCGGGCGCGTGGTCGAGCACCCTGCATTGGAACAGGTCCCAGTGCTTGCCCTCGCGGAAGTGGTACGTCGCCTGCCCCTCCGGCGTCTCGATACCGACGATGAACATGCCCTCGAGCATCGTCCCGTCGGCGTGGAGCCTCGACTTCCACGCGAGCTCCGGGAACATGGCCACGATCACCGAGAACAGGACGGCCCTGTGGTGGTACAGCTCACCGAACGAATGGCACCCGTCGGACGTGCCGGAGTCAATCTTGGCTGGCTCGATGAGGTCGGCGAGAGTGCGCAGAATCCCCCGGTAGCTCCTGTCCTCGGCCTTAATCAGCCTCCCCAGCGCGCTCGGGGATATTTGCACGTTGCGGCAGTTGGCCGCGTCGCGCAGTCGCCGCGCGGTCTTGCGTCGGTCGTTGTTGCTTATCTTCGTATAGCTCATTGGTCCTCTCCCATTAACTTATGGATGCGCGATTCGATGTCCCCGAACGCGATCTTCTTGCAGGCGAAGGAGCAGACGGCCTCGCATTGATCGCAGTCGTTCTCGTCCCTCCCGAAGTAGGCGCACTCCGGGTGATGGACTCTGCTCGCGCCCCTTTTGAGGTCGGCCAGCAACTTCTCCCAGCTGTCGTCCCGGTCGAGTAGGAGTTCGGAGACGCGGCGCGACCCCTCGTCCGTCTCGACGTACCAAACCTTGCCGCGCGGGTCGTAGTCGTAGTGGTAGATGAACTTCGCCATGCCGTTCTTTCCGTAGAGCGTCCCGGTGTCCAGCGGAATGACGCGCCCGTAGGCGTCTTTCGGTAGCTCTATATTCGCCATTGCTCCTCCTTTCTAGAACCTGCCGCGCATGTCGTTGCGGGCGTCCATCCGGTCGATGGCCATGTCGATTTCCCCCTGCTCGATGGTGAGCGCCGCGAGCATGTTGACGGCCGCCTGGATGGTTTCCACGCACTCGTCGATGACGTAGTCGCGCAGCATCGCCCTACGCGCGTCGGCATCAGGCGTCATCCCGTCGTGGATGGTCAGTTCCTGCCACGCGCCGTAAATCTCGGCGGCCTCCTCGAGCGGCTTGAGTGCCTGCTCCTTGTCGCACGCCACCTGCCTGAACGGCCTGATGCTCAACTCGTAATGCCTCATCGCTTCACCTCGTAACGGTATCCGCCGTCGGTCCAGTAGTTGCAGCGCGCCTCGCCCTGGGTGCGGTGGATGAACTCGGGCCTGCGCATGCACTCGTACTCGATGCGCTCGGTCCCGTAGACGCTGCGGAACACGGTCGTCCTGACATGGAGGCAGTTCGCGCAGCGCTCCGGCCTCTCCGCGTCGCTGTAGATGTCGGGCCTGTCCATCAGTTGGTCACCTCCGCCCCGCACTGCTCGCAGTAGTTCAGGCCGCACGTGGGGTCGGTCCTGCCGTCGTGGCCGCAGGCGAAGCAGTGGTACTTGCCGTCAGGAGCCACCTGCACCTGCGTCGTCGGGCGGTACGCCAGCTCGGCCACGCGGCGCATGACCCCGCGCCAGCTCGTGTCCTCCGCCCCGGTGATTCTGGCCAGCGCGCGCTGGAGGCTCTCGCCGCCCAGGCTGTCGTTGGCCGTGCGGTTCAGCTCCTCGACGATGCGGAGCCTCTCTTCGGCAGTGATCTCGTTCATCTCGTCTTCTCCTTAATCCAGTCGTATGCGATAAGCGGGAGGCACGCCACGAGCAGCGGGATGCTCAACAGCAGCGCTGCGGCCCTTATGGCGTCCTCCCCGGTCGGTCTCCTCATTCCATCCAGCTCCCCGGCCTCTTCTGGCCGTAGTCCCAGCTTCTCAATCTGAACACCTGCTCCATCGGCAGGCCGTGGGTCGCCGCCCAGCAGCGGTCCCACACCGTGTGGACCTTCACGTTTGGGTCGAACACGCCTATCTGCCGTGGGGTGGTGCATAGGAGCGGCTCGTGGCACTTCTTCCCGTCATGGAAGTCGACCAGCGCCTTGCAGCGGTCGAACGCCTCCACGGTGCCGAAGTCGCGGTACAGCTCGCGGACCTCGCCCTCTATCTCGACCCTGATGCACCCGTGCACGTCGCACATCCACGTGAGCGTGTCCTCGACGTGGTCGCGCGGAGGCGCGGGGAAGAGGTCGAGGACCGTCTGCCCCGCGCACGCCCTATTCATCGCGGGCGATGCGGTAGAAGGTCGGCAGGCAGTCCGGCGGGGTCACGGCGTTGGCGCGGATGAACTCCATGCACTTCTCGAAGCTCCCGGCGCAGACGTCGTAGAAGGCACCGCTCGACGGCCTCGGCCTGCCCCCGTCGCTCTTGTCGAACACGACAGCCTCTACTCGGTACATTTGGCCACCTCCGCGTCGTAGATGGCCTTGAGGTCGTCGCGCATGAATTGGATGAGCGTCTCCTCGCTGATGCCGTCCGGCAGCGTCTTCAGGCGCACCGCTTTGTGACACCATTCGTCGAAGTCGAGCGTCTTTCCGGTATACAGGTCCTCCACGCCCGTCACCTCGGCATAGGAGAAGCGGGTCAGCATCTCCTCGCGCATGACCCTGTCCGCGAGCGCCTCGATGGGCGTCTTGGGCCGGTTGATGATCTGTCGGTAGCCGTTGGCCCTCTTGGTCATGGCGTCGAGCTGCTTGGCCAGCTTGTTGTTCTCGGCCACGAGGCGCTCGTTGCGGCGCTGCTCGTAGTCCAACTCGGCGAGCACGTACTGCTCGCAGTTGGTGATTTCCACTCTAACCCTCCGTTATCTCGATGGTTCGTCCCGTCTTGGTGTCCGTTATCGCCCAGTGGCCGTAGCCGTAGAGCGTGGGGTCGTGCGGTTCGTGCTCGCACAGCAGCGTGCCGTCCCACCACGCCTCCTCGAACTCCGGCTCGTCCCACACCCACTCGGGCCTGTACCTCGCCCCGCCGTGGAACCCGTCATGGCATCCCGTGGTGCCGCTGCCACAGAGGGCGATCAGCGGCGAGCGGAGCCGCCACGTGCCCCTGGGCGTGACGAGGGCGAAGTCGCCGCAGCGCCTCGGCACGATGTGGTGGCAGTTGGTCGCCTGCCGCCCGCAGATTCCGCAGCGCTCGGCGGTCAGCTCGTAGCGGTTTCCGACGTAGCGCGCGCCGACGTGGGGCTTGCCGTAGAGCTCCGCGCGGTCCTTCGGGACTCCACGGAGCTGCGATGCGCTCACTATCATCCGAGCCTCCTGTCCTGTCCCTTGACCTCGATGGGCCTGCACGCACCGGCGAGGCGCGATGCGACGCGCTTGCCCGCCATGCCTCCCCAGAGGTCCCTGATCTGGCCGATGCGGTAGTTGCTCGTGACGATTGTGGGCAGGCCCTCGGCCACGCGGGTGTCGATGAGGCGCGTCAGCGTCTCGATGGCCCACTCGGTCGGGCGCTCGGCCCCGAGGTCGTCCAGTGCGAGGAGCCTGTACCGCTCGGCCCTGCGGAGCGCCCCGCGCTCGCCGCCGTCGTACTCGGCGCGGATGTCGTCGAGCAGGCGGCTCGTGGTGACCAGCTTGGCGCTCGTCCCGTCAAGCACGGCCAGGCGCACGGCGCAGGCGGCGGCGTAGGTCTTGCCCGTGCCCGGCTCGCCCCAGAGGTATGCGCCCTCGCCCTTCCCGGCGAGCTTGGCCATGCGCTTGCCGAGGTCGCAGTCGGCCTCGGCGTAGGGGCCGCGCAGACCGGCCTTGCGGAGGCGGGAGCGCATGATTGCGGCGATCTGCTCGCGCGCCCCGTCGGGCATGAGCACGTCAGAGATTTGAGTACGCATCATGGCTGGTCTCTTTCTTCGCCTCGCGCTGCTGCCACGTGGAGCACGCGGCCTTCCAGTTCTTCATCGGCTTGCTGCCGACCTTCCACCCGACGGCCTCGTAGTAGCTCCAGAACGCCTCGGGGTTGAACGTGTAGCCCTTGGCCGAGACGTACTCCTCGACTTCCGCGAGCGCGGGTTTTACGAATCTCTTACTAACTGCCTTGCCTTGCTTTGCTTTGCCTTGCCTTGCTTTGGCTTCGGCGTTGTCTCCATCCCCCTTTTGCTCTGCCGAAAGGGGTTCGTCGTTTCCTTCCGGCTCGTCGTTTTTGGTTTCGCTTTCGCTAAAGGGGGGTTTCGGACTGTCTAAAGGGGGCTTTCTGTTGCCTCGTCCACCCGTTTTGCCAGTCGCTATGCACCGTTTCGAGTAGTCGATGTCCTCGCGGACGCTGGCGAAGATGGCATCGAGCGGCCACTCCAGATCAGGCTCGATGCCGTAGGTGCCGTACTGGGCCAAGGCCCAGAGGAGCTTTCCGCGCTGCTCCTCCGGTGCCTTGGCACAGGCTGCGGTGAACTTGGGAAGCCACTTGAATTGGGCCTCCTCCATGTCAGCGCTCCCAGGAATAGGCGGCCTTGGCCGCGCTGAAGGTCAGGGTGGCCTCGCTGCCCACGATCACCTCGAGCACGTCGAAGCTGATGGCCTCGACCTCGGGATGGTCGGCGGCGAAGCACATGGACACGCGCTGCAGGCGCTTCTTGTTGACCTTCGGCGCGGCGTCGTTGCCGCGCGAGCGCTTCACCTTCGCCTCGACCAGGAGCGCCTGGCCGTTGGTGACCGTGTAGACGCACTGGCCCTCGGTGCAACCGTAGCCGTGGGCACCCGGGATGTAGACCTCGAGTGCGAGGTCGAGAATCGAATACTGCTCCATCTTCACTCCTTAGAACGGGCAATCGTCGTCGTATACCTCGTCGGGCACGTCGTCGCGCTTGGCACCGCCGGAGAACGTGACGTTGTCCGCGATCACCTCGAGGCGGCTGTGCTTCTGGCCGTCCTTCTCCCACTTGCTCTGGCGCAGCCTGCCCTGGACGCACACGTGCGTGCCCTTGGACAGGTAGCGGTTGAGCGCCTCGGCGCGCTTGCCGAAAACGGTCACGTCGACCCAGTTGGGCACGCCCTGCCACTCGTCGCCGACCTTGCGGCGCTCGTTGACGCACACCGAGAACCGGAGCACCTGCGTGCCCGTCTGCGTGGCCCGCAGCTCGGGGTCGCGCCCGAGGTTGCCGCTGATGGCGACCGTGTTGATTCCGCTGCTCACTAGTCAATCTCCTTACTGTCCCTGGCCATCTGGGCCAGATGCTTGCCGAGCTCCTCGAGCTGCCTGTCGGTGAGCTTGGTCGTGTCGTCGGTGCCGAAGTTGGCCTCCTCGTACGCGCGGAGGCCCTCCTCCTTGACGCCGTTCTGCATGCACTCGGTCTTGAGCTTCGCTATCTTGGCGAGCATCACCTTGCGCTTGCTCGGGCGCGGCTTCGTCGGGGCCTTCTCCTTCGTCTCCTTGGGGCCTGTGTCGCCGTCGGTGTCCTCCTCGCCCACGAGGCCGAAGGCCATGAGCGCGGAGTAGCGGCGGGCGTAGGTCTCGCGCTTGCCGAACTCCTGCGGGTCGCTGGCGTACTCGTAGGGCTTCACGTCGAGCACGCGCTCCTCGCCGCAGAAGGCCACGATGGTGTTCAGGAGCATGCCCGCGCCGTTGGCGGCGACCTCGGAGCGCTGGTAGAAGAAGATTCCGCGCTTGTTCAGCGGCGGCCTGATGATGTTCAGGACCAAGTCAAGCGGGGAGTACGAGTAGGTCTGGTATCCCTTCTGGCCCGTCTTGCTCTTGGTCGGGTTGACCATCTCGGACTGCGCCTCCGCGAGCAGCTGGGTGAACATCGCGGACGGGTCGAACGTATCCGGCTGCACCGCCTGGACCATGGTCATCTCCTCGGCCATCACAGCTCACCGTCCCCGAGCAGGGCGGCCGCGCTCATTCCCTCGACGCGCGGGCCGAGCGCCTGCATGACGTCCTCGGGGTCGCAGCCGCGCACCGCTGCGGTCTTGGGCGACTTGGGGCACCACATGGCCCAGTCGACCGTCTCGCCCGTGTCGGTGCAAACGACCTTGTCCCCGGCCTTGGCGAAGTGGGCCTCCCAGCCCTTCTTGGGTACGATGTCCACCATGCCGATTGAGTCGAGGAGGGCCACGGCCTCGTCCATGCGCTCCTTGAGGATTACCGGGGCCGCTTTGCTGTAGCTGATGCCGATCTCGCCGACCTTCTCCTCGCCGACGATGATGGCGCGGCGGTCGGTATGGGTCTCGGCGAAGCCATCCATGATCTCCTGCCGCGCGATGGCCTTGGCCTCGTCGAGCGCGGGCTTGATTTGCTTCTGCATGGCCGTGAGCACGGCCAGCCTCTCGTCCTGCGTGTACTCCATTACTCACCGTCTCCAATCATTCGCGCCTCGTCCGTGATTACCTCGTAGACCTCTCCCGTCTCCGCGTCCACGTTCGCAGGTCGGTCGAACGGGAGCGGCTCGCCCTCGTCCTCCTCGTCGTAGTCGAGCGGCAACTCGTCCTGGATGTCGGCCACCGTCAGGACGACGGGCTTTCCGGAGAGCTTGAGGATGGGGAAGGCGTTGGCGTCGCTCGTCAGAATCTCGAGCTGCAGCACGGCCGTGCCGCCCTTGACCGTCGCCTGCTTGAAGTTGGCCCTGATCTCCATGGGTTCCATAGATGCCTCCTATTTGATGCCGAAGATGGCGGCCATGAACTCGCGGCACATCTCGCGCTCGTTCTCCTTGGTGATGGGCGTGAGCGCCTTGGCGACGAACTCGCGGCTCTCGGCCACGTCCTTCTCGTCGAGCTTCGCGAGCCCGGCCTCGCACAGCGCGATCATCATGTGGTAGGCGTTGGCGCTCTTCACGCCGCCTCGGTGGTCGGGGTGCTCCGCATCGAACATGAGGTTGTTCGCGATGCAGTTGGCGTGGTCGAGCACCTTCTTGTGGAAGTGGCCCGCCGGGAGTTCCTCGAAGAGGTTGCCGTCGAAGTACTTATCGTTCATTTCTTTTCTCCTTTACGTATTCCTCGGTGAAGTGGGTGATGCGCACCTTTGCCAGCGGCGGTGTGCCGTATGGCGTGCGGCATCCCTTCTTGACGCCTCCCATCACCACGTGGGCGTCGTCCGTGTACGCGACGCCGTTGAGCGCGTCGCATACGAGCTTTCCGATGTTGTCCCAGTCGGGCTTGCCGAGGTCGGCGCGGCCCACCCAGTACTTCGGGTTGCTCTTGGCGAGGGGCCTGAAGGTCTCGATGGCGACGGTCACGATGCCGTCGAAGTCCCCGTGGTCCTCGTGCTCGGCCCTGTAGGCCTTGCGTACGGCCTCCTCGGCGAGCCTCGTCTGCTTCGGGGTGTAGTTGCGTCCGGTTCGCGGGTCGGTCCGGTGGCGCTCCTTGCCCACGATCTTCTCCAGCTCGAGCTGGAAGGTCATGGAGCGCTCCTTGCGCCTGACCCAGCTCATGCCGTGAACCCGTCGGACTGGCTGCGATGCTTGTTGAAGGCGTCCTTGAGGCTTGGGTAGCGCGCCTCCATGATTCGGGCGAATGACGGAGCGAGGCCGTTGCGCACGCCCACGTGCAGCTCGTTGCGGACCATGTTGACGAGGTAGTTGGCGCTCACGTAGCCCTTCTTGGAGAGCCTCACGGCGTTCTCGACCATGTAGTTCCATGCGCCGGGGTTCTCGACAATCCAGCGGCGCGCGTCCTCCGCGTCCGCCTCGCCCTTGGCCCCGAGGCCGAATATCTCGAGCTGGCCGCTCTGGGGCTTCGGCCTGTAGCGCTCGTCGTTACGCATGCACGCCCACCGCCTCGTATGCGGCCTGCGCGCTGTGCACCGCGCCGTCCATGGTCGGGATAATCCAGAGCCACAGCAGCGCGCACATCGCGAGCGCCGTCACGGTGATGCCGACCAGCATCCCGGCCATGAAGGCGTTCTTCTGCCTGTCGGCCTGCTCCTGCGCTGGCAGGCGGTAGCCCTCGCGTGCTACGATGCGGGGAGTCCTGTTGGACGTGCGGGCGCTCTTGGTGTGGTTGCTGGGGGTGCCCGCGTATCTGTTTTGAGGGGTCATTCTTCCTCCGTTTCCTCGTCCTCGACTTTCAAAAGGTTTTCGTTGATTTGCTTTTTTGCGCGATATTTGCGGCTGTAGAGCCGCTGGCGCTCCTTGTTCGCCTTGTCCTCCCTCCTCACCTCCTCCTCCATCGCCCGCACCTGCTCGGCGATCTCGGCGGCGCGCTGCTCCCTTGTGCAGGAGACGCACCATCCGGTCCGGTTCGACAGCGGCTTGAAGGTCTCCCTGCCGCACTTGGGGCAGAGCCAGCGCTTGCGGAGTGAGAGTCCGTAGCGGTGCGCCTGCACCTCAATGGCCGTTACCGATTTACCGAGCGCCTCGGCTATGGCCACGGCCCCGTCCCCGGCGTGCTCCTCGAGGTAGCGGACTTCGCTGCTCGTCCACGTCATTACGCCCGACGTCCCTTCCAGGACTTGAAGCGGCGCTGCAACTTCCGGCGCATGATGTCGAGCCTTTGGTTGCGGGGCATTACGCCACCGCCTTCTTGATGAGGCGCTCGTTCGAGCGGGCCATGAGGTAGTCGAGGCTGCAGTCGAAGATGTCGGCCATCGAGATCAGGAGGGTGCTCTTGATGGGCGTGCGGCCCGCCTCCCAGTCCTTGACCGAATCGCGCGAAACCTCGAGTTCGTCGGCGAGGTCCTGCTGCGACATTCCGAGGCGCACGCGCTCCGATGCGATGTTGTTCTTCATCTCTATCTCCTTTCTTCCCTAGGTCCCCGTTTTGGGTACCTCGTAAGGGAACTATACCCCCAAATTGGGGATGCCGCAAGAAGATATATTGATAAAAGTCCCCATTTTGGGTATCTTCTTCTTACCGAGGAAAGGAGCGAGGCCATGATGCTCAAGGAGTACAGGCTTAAGAACGGCCTTACGCAGGAACAGGTAGCCGATTATCTCGGCATCCCCAAAAAGACCTATCAGAATTACGAGCGCGAGGTGCGCGACGCCGATTCCGACGTGCTGTGCGCGCTGGCCGACTGCTACGGAATCACGCTCGACCAGCTCGTTGGCAGGGATGGCGGCGGCTCCGATCTGGCGGCGAATATAAAACAGCTCGAATCGCTGTACGTCTCGATGAGCGACGATGGCCGAGACGCCCTCATGATTGTCGCGTCGGGGCTTGCCGAGCGATTCCCGGAATAGGAGGAGTCATGGAGCCTGTAAGGCGCTGCATCGCGGATAACATCAAGAAGTTCCGCCTGGAGAAGGACCTAAGTGTTGAAGACATAGGCAATGCCATAGGTAAGAGCGGTAAGACAGTTAGCTCATGGGAGGTCGGGCGCGGCCAGCCAGACGCCGACACCATGACCAGGCTCTGCCGACTGTTCGATGTCGACATAGCCGACTTCTACGGCGAGAGCGGTGATCTGGCACCAATCTCAAACGATGAGCGCGATCTCGTCGACACGTACCGCGACCTTACGTCGCCGCACAAGCATGTTTTATTGGCTGTCGCCCGCGAGCTGCGGGCGGCGCAGGGGAAGGAGTAACCCATGATTACCCGCAGAACGTTCCTGGCCGCTATGGCCACGGCTTCGCTAGCGCCGCTTGTCGGATGCTCCGGCGGGCAACAAGCCGGTTCCGGTCAGCAATCGTCTGGCGAGTTCAAGGAGGTCGAGAATCGGAGCGAACCGAAACCATTGGAGATTACCGAGTCAGGCTGGTCGGTGGTCGGCGACGGATGGGTCTACTACGGCTTCGCGCTGAAGAACACCAACAAGGACGTCGAGGCCCAGATGCCTACGGTGACGATAACGGGCAAGGCCGAGGACGGCTCCATCGTCTTCTCCGACAAGCAGACCCTGTTCGTCGTCCTCCCCGGTGAGACCGTACACTACGGTTTCCAGGCGGGAAACGGCACCGCCCCCGCAACGGTCGAGTTTAAGGCGAATGAGCCGAGCTGGGTAGACAGCCAGACGCTGGACGAAGACGTCTTTACCGTATCGAACACGGCTGAGGTACCTGACTCGTACGGCGGCGTCTCGTACACAGGCGAGTTGACCGCCAACTACGATCTGGATAAGAAGCAGTACAGCCAGGTCGCCGTCTCCGTGATTGCCCGCGACGCCTCCGGGGCCATCAACTACGGAAACACGACGTTCGTCGATACCCCGTCCAAGGGCGAGTCCGAGCCGTTCGAGATTTCCTGCTTCAACATGCCCGAGCACTCCTCGTTCGAGGTATACGCCCAGGTCTGGTAGCGGCAAAGTGAAACCCCGCAGGTCGAAGCGCGCCAACGCTGCTGCGGGGTTTACCAGATAGCCGCCCGTTTGGAGGGCATCCTAGATTATGCCAGAAGATATAAAGACCGCCGTCATATACGCCCGCTTCTCGTGCTCGAAGCAGCGCGAGGCTTCGATTGACGACCAGCTGCGCGTCTGCCGCGACTGGTGCGCGCGCGAGGGCTACGCCATCGTCGGGGAGTACTCCGACTACGCCATGAGCGGCCGCAGCGACGACCGCCCCGAGTTCCAGAAGATGATTGCCAACGCGGGCGAGTCGGACATCGTGCTGGTCTATATGATGGACCGCTTCTCGCGCGACGAGTACGACGCGCCCGCGTACAAGCACGAGCTGCGCAGGAAGGGCGTCGAGGTCGTGTCGGCCATGGAGGCCATGCCGGACGGCCCAGAGCGCATCCTGATCGAGAAGATTTACGAGGGCCTCGCGGCCGTGGAATCGGTCAAGACCTCCATGAGGACGAGGCGCGGCATGGAGGGCAACGCCCTCAAGTGCAAGACCAACGGCGTGCGCGTCTACGGCTACGGCCGGAACGAGGACGACGAGTACGTTGTGAACGAGGACGAGGCCGCGATAGTGCGCGAGGCGTTCCGGCGCTCCTGCGACCACGAGCCGGTCGACTCCATCGCCAGCGACTTCGCGCGGCGTGGCGTGACCACGAGGACGGGTAGGCCGTGCGGCTACTCGATGGTGTACCAGATGCTCCACAACAGGAAGTACACGGGCTTCTACTCGTGGGGTGGCATAGAGGTGGACGGCGGCATGCCACAGATTATCGACAAGGCGACCTTCGCGATGGCCCAGGAGGTGAAGCCGAAGAAGCGCCGGGCCTCGGAGGACTGGGGCACGTTCGCGCTGTCGGGCAGGGCGATCTGCTCGGAGTGCGGCCACAACATGGCCGGGACGTCGGGCCGTGGCAAGAAGAACGTCAAGTACGAGTATTACGGCTGCCGCTGCGGGGCCAAGCCCGTCCGGCGCGACTGGCTCGAGCACGAGCTGGCCGAGGCCATCAGGGGGATGCTGCGCGACCGCGAGACGGCCCTCCGCATATCCCACATGCTCTGGGACGAGCCGGAGCCGGAGATAGCCGACGCGCGCAGGCGGGCCATGGCGTCGAAGCGCAAGGCCGAGAACGGCCTCCAGAACATCATGGCCGCTATCGAGCAGGGCATCGTGATGCCGGAGTTCACCGACCGCATAGCCCAGCTTCAGGCCCAAAAGGCGCGCGCCGAGCGCGATCTGGCCTCATACGACGAGGCGCGTATCGACCCCGAGGAGTTCGCGGACTTCCTCCAGTGCGGCGGCGGGATGGACGACGCGGCCGTCCTCGATTCCTTTGTCTATCAGGTGATGGTGACGCCGGAGGAGTGCGTGGCCACGCTCTACTGCGACGACGAACGAAACGAACCCGCACGACTTAGCATCGCACGGGTTCGCACATTTTCGGGTTGGTGCCCCCAGCGGGATTCGAACCCGCGATATCCACCTTGAAAGGGTGGCGTCCTTGGCCGCTAGACGATGGGGACAGCGGGAAAGAGTATAGCAGACTTTTTTGCCGGCGCGTATATCGTTGGCAAACTGGAAAACCACCACACAGGAGTAGGCTTTTATTCCGATTTTCAAATATCTCAATCTGTAACATCTGGGCGGGCAAATCGGCTCTATCTGTTACAGATCGAGATAGACGGCGGGCGTCGGCACCAACATCTCAATCTGTAACAGTAAGACGACTTTTAACGGTCTAGATGTTACAAATCGAGACAAACTACCGTGGCGGGTCGAAACCACCACAAAGGTGCCTGTCCCCTTTGTGGTGGTGGGGCGTTAGGGGAGGAGCTTCATGGCGGCGTCGTGAGCGGTGTGCTCGTAGGTGTCGTCGAGGGGCTTGAGCGGCAGCAGAGCTGTGGCCTGCGCATCGCCGCGGCGCTCGAGGGCGTGGGTAATGAGCCAGTCGGCAAGCTCGGGGTTCTTGGGCAGTGCCGGTCCGTGTAGATACGTGCCGATGACGCCCTTGTAGATCAGGCCCTCAAAGCCATCGTCGCCGTTGTTGCCGGTGCCCGCGACGACGGACGTTCCGAGCGGCGTCGCCTCTGCGTCGAGCAGGGTGCGGCCGCCGTGGTTCTCGAATCCCACAAAGGGCTCGGGTGCCAGGTCGGTCTTGACGGCGACGTTGCCGATCAGGCGGTCGGAGCCGCGCACGGTTTCGGCGGCAATGACCCCCAGACCCTCGATGCGATCCTCGCCCATGTAGTACGAACGGCCGAGCAGCTGATAGCTGCCGCAGATGGCAAGCAGCGAGCCACCGTCCTCAACATAGGCCGCGACCTTATCTTTTTGGGCGAGCAGCTCGTGTGCCACGGCCAGCTGGTCGCGGTCGGAGCCGCCGCCCATCATGACGATATCGGCATCGGCCAAATCAAGCGTTTCGCCCATACGGACCTCGTCTACACGCACGGGAATGCCGCGCCAGGCGCAGCGGCGCTCGAGGGCGATGACATTGCCGCCGTCGCCGTAGAGGTTGAGGGCATCGGGGTACAGATAGACGATGCGCAGCGGGCGCGAAAGCTCGACCGGCGCAATGTCGGTGGGGACAGCGCTACCATCGGCGCCCGTTACGGCGTGGGAGGCGACCGAACTTGCATCGGTGCCTTTGAGCCCGTCGAGCTCCTTGACCAGCGGCGGGAAGGCCGTGTAGTTGGCGACGGCGTAGAAGGTGTCATCGGCGGCCTCGTCTGCCACGGCGCCGATCGCCTGCGCGACGTCCGAGATAATCGCGGCATCGATGCCGGCGTACTTGAGGCGTACCTGCATGTCGTGCGCACGCGTGCCTCCGGCAAAGGCGACAAGACCCGGCGTGTCGGCGATGCGCTCGAAGTCGACATCGTAGATCCACGAGACATCGTGGCCGTCGGCATCGTTATCGTTTAGGAAGAAGGCGCAGAGCCTGCCACCTGCCGTTTTAATGGACTGGATCTGGCGATCGAAGCCCACGGGATTCTTGGCCAGGTTGGCCTCGACGGTGCGGCCGGCAATATCCCAGCGGCCCATGCGTCCGCCGGCGGGCACGTAGGCATTAAGCGTGGGCTGCAGGTGCGCCGCGTCCACGCCCAGCTCGTGCGCAGCAAAGAAGGCGGCGGCAACGTTATAGACCATGTACAGGCCGTTGTAGCGTGTGGCGATGTGTGCGGCAGCCGCGTCGGGCGCAGATCCAAAGACCAGGTCAAAGCTGTAGCCGTCGCAGCTGAGCTCCACGCCCGTCACGCGACGGACAAGCGCAGGGCGGGCCCAGCCGCACGAGGGGCAATGGTAGGCGCCGAGCTGGCCGTACTGTACGTAGTCGTACTCCAACGGGGCGTTGCACTGCGAGCAAAAGCGCGAGTCGCTAATGCGGTCGGACTCGGTGTTGGTGGCGCCATCGATGCCAAAGGCAATACTCGCGTTGGGAACGCGCACGGCAATCGAGGCGCACAGCGGGTCGTCAGCGTTGTAGATGAGCGTCGTTGTCGGCGAAAGCTCCAACGCGTGGGCGATGACCTCTTGGGTGTGATCGATCTCGCCATAGCGATCCAGCTGGTCGCGGAACAGGTTGAGCAGCACAAAGTACGTCGGTTTGAGCTTGGGCAGAACGCGTACGGTGTAGAGCTCGTCGCACTCAAAAACGCCCACGCGCTTGCCGCTGCTGGTGTGCTTAAGGCCGCCGCGGGCCTCGAGCAGAGCACCCACCACACCAGGCTCCATATTGTTGCCGGCACGGTTGCACACCACGGTAGCGCCGCTGGCAGCAACGGCGTCAGCGATGAGGTTGGAGGTGGTGGTCTTGCCATTAGTACCGGTAATCACTACGCTGCGGTCGACGAGGCCGGCGAGGTCGCTCAGCAACTCGGGGTCGATCTTCATGGCGATGCGGCCGGGGAGTACGCCGCCCTGGCGTTTGAGGACAGAGCGCAGTCCCCAGCGGGCGATATCGCTCGAGGTGCAGGCGAGAGATGAGCGGAAGTTCATGAAGTCGTTCCTAACGTGAATGACATGGTCGGGGCGATCGCGTCGCTAAAAGCCGTAGCGGCGCGCAAATTCCTGGGCGAGCTGCGATACATCTTCGCAGGCGTTGGCCCAGGGGGCAAAGTCGGGGGTGTCCGAGATAATGCCGTCGGCTTCCCAAACCGCCTGGTGCGAGAGGTCCCAGGGGTCGCGCGGCTCGGGCCGGCAGGGAAGATACGGCGTCTGGTACATGGGGTTCAGCAAGAAGAACGCGCCGCCCTCGCAACGGTTAGCGAACTCACGCAGCGCGCGCGTCGCCGGGCGCATCTTGTTTGTTTTGAACAGCAGAATCGTGCGAGCGAGCAGGTACCAAGGAGAGTTTTCGAGTGCGTCTGCCCCCATCTGCTCCTCGAGCTGGTGGGCCAGGGCAAAAAAGCCGTCCTGGTCTTCCAGACGAGCGAAGGCGAGCAACACGGTGCCGGCGGCTCGGGTGGGGTAGCCTTCCGCCTTAAGGACGCGGCGGGCGTAGTTGGCGGCAGCACGGTAGCGGGCGCTCGCCATGCACAGCTGCGAGATGGCCTCGAGCGTGTGGAGCCACCCGATAAGGGCCGGCTCGCTCACGGTAAGGTCCGCTGCGGTGACACCGTCGGCCAAAACATTATTGGCCCAGTAGTGCGGGGCCTCCATATCAAACCCGGGCACGCTCTGTTGCAGGTAGTCGGCCGTGCTCGTCTCGAGCTTCATCAGGTCGCCCAGGCAGGCGTCGACGGGCGTGTCTGCCAAAATGATGGCGAGCAGCTGGGCATCGACGGCCAGCGCATCGATGCGGACGATCTTGAGCAGCTCATCACGCATATCGTCGAACAGGCGGTTGCGCGTCTGCTCAAACTCCTCGTCGCTGCCCATGTCCTCGATGCGATGGAGCTCGTCGAGCAGGTGGCGATGAACACCGGCATAGGACAGCAGCGCCTGGGCATGCTCGGACTGCGCATACTTTTGGGGATTCGCACTAATGTCGTTATGGACAAGCTCGCGTGCTGCATCGGTGAGCTCGGGGTGCGACGCCAGATAGGTGCGCTCCAAGTAGGCGGGGATGTAGACGCTCGGATCCATTAGAGGTCCCCTCCCTTAAATGGAAGCCCCTGCTCGGCTGCACGCAGGATGCGCTCGTCGATCTGGGAGCGCACGATGTCGTTGGTGGCGACCCAGGCGGCAAAGCTGGCGTTGTCGGGAGCGCCCAGGCCCTCCTGCAGTACCGGCGTCGCCTCGGACAATGCAAGGACAAGCTCGTCGGTGGAGCCCACACCCACGTTGACACGGGCATAGACGCCATCGGGAAACTCGGTTTGGAAGTAGAGCGCCTCGGCTGCGTGTGGACAAGAACGCGCAAGGATGCGCAAGTAGTGCTCGGCGCCCTCGTAGTCCAGCTCGCGCCAGGCAGCGCTCATCAGCGCGATGAGCGTCCATGGGTCCAAGTCGCGCTCCGCGTCCTTGGGACGACGGCGCAGCGGCGTGTTGGCGAGATAGGGGACGGAGTGGGCAGAGCGAAAGCGTTTGAGCTCCTCGGCGGGGTATTCGAGCTTTGCCATGGCGAGCATTGCGGTGTGGCGGACGCCGGCAGGATCGTTGGGGGCAAAGTCGAGGCTGCGGTTTGCGGCTTCGAGCGACATGCGGTAGCGGCCGCTAATGAGGGCGCGTGACGCAAGGGCGGCAAGCCAGCGCAGGTAGGGGCGGCGCATAAGGTCGCCAGCGGCCTCGCGCTCGTAGGGGTCCTGCGCCGAGGCGATCTTGAGCGCCAGATCGTGCTCCACCTCGTCGCACTTGGACACCAGATACTGTACGTATTCCTCGTTGGAGCTGGCGGTGAGGGCGGTCAGCATGCGCTGAGCGTCCCAGTTGGCCGGATCGAGCGCGGCTGCCTCGCGGAGCATGTTCTCGGCAGCTGCCTCTTCTTGCTCTGCCTGGGTATCGTCGGGGATAAAGGGAATGCGGTAGTCGACAGCCTCGACCACCTTGGCAATGAGGTGCCCGGCGCGGTCGCGGTCGTGCACGATGAGCGGTGCGGGGTTGCGGGTGAATTGTTCCATCAGACGCTCTACGGCGGCAGCGTCGGTGAGCGGGATATTGTCGCGGCGCAAGGCCTCAAGAACGAGGCGATGGCAATCCTCTTGAATGGGATCGAATGCCATGGGGCCTCCTTTGCTGCGGTTAGGGTTCAAATATCTCTATATAAGCTTCTAGTTTACCCGCATGTGGCACACCGAGGGTGTCGCACTTGGACTTGCATCTTTGCACCACGAAGACGGATGTCGCACAAATGTCGGCACCTTGGACGACCGAGTGGTATCACGGTGCCGCAAACGGTCGATTTTTGGCGGCGAACGGGGCGCATTTTGGAGGGGCACAGTCCTGCCCGGGATATGTGGTCAACCTTGATAAAACGTTTGCCCAGCTTGGGAGTATGAATGCCGCACAAGGGTCTTCAGGGATAGAAAAAACGTTTCATCATTGGCGGCTTTAGGTGAATAACTGACCAACCAGAACGGTAAAATAGTGTTTGTCTGAGCGTTGAGACGTTTAGACATCGCGCATTGTCATCGCCGGCAACGCGCAAACCGGTCCTAACGGAGCCAATTGGGTGCTCCGTTATATACGCAAGTCTAAGAGGGGCTTGTTTAGGAGGCACAGTATGGGACGTTTTACCAATCCTCGCGATCTGTACTTTGGTGAGGGCGCTCGCCACGAGGTAAAGAACCTCAAGGGCAAGAAGGCCATCATCGTTTCTGGCGGCAGCTCTATGCGCCGTGGCGGGTTCCTGCAGGACGTTGAGGCCGACCTTAAGGAAGGCGGTTTCGAGGTCAAGCTGTTCGAGGGCGTCGAGTCCGACCCGTCCATCGAGACGGTCATGAAGGGCGCCGAGGCCATGCGCGAGTTCGAGCCCGACTGGATTATCGCCATCGGCGGCGGCTCGCCCATCGATGCCGCTAAGGCCATGTGGGTCTTCTACGAGTATCCCGAGGAGTCCTTCGATAACATCATCCAGCCGTTCAGCTTCCCCGAGCTGCGTCAGAAGGCTCATTTCTGCGCCATCTCCTCTACCTCCGGTACCGCTACCGAGGTCACCGCGTTCTCCGTCATTACCGACTACGCCAAGGGCATCAAGTACCCGCTGGCCGACTTCAACATCACCCCTGATGTCGCCATCGTCGACCCCGAGCTCACCTACACCATGCCCGCCAAGCTGTGCGCTCACACCGGCATGGATGCTCTGACCCACTGCATGGAGGCCTACGTTTCCACCTTCGCCTCTATGTTCACCGACGCCAACGCTCTGCACGGCATCCGCGAGATCGTCGAGTGGCTGCCCAAGTCCTATGCTGGCGACCATGAGGCCCGTCAGCACATGCACGAGGCTCAGTGCATCGCCGGTATCGCCTTCTCCTCGGGCCTGCTCGGCATCGTTCACTCCATGGCTCACAAGACCGGTGCTGCCTTCGAGAACGGCCACATCATCCACGGTGCCGCTAACGCCATGTACCTGGGCAAGGTCATCCAGTGGAACTCCAAGGATCCCCGTGCTGCCGAGCGTTACGCTTACGTGGCCAAGGAGATCCTGCACCTTCCCGGCGAGACCAACGAGGAGCTCATCGCTGCGCTCGTCCAGAAGATTCGCGACCTCAACGACCAGCTCAACATTCCGCAGTCCATCAAGGATTACGCGAATGGCGGCGTGAAGGTCGACGCCGAGAACCCGCAGATGGTCTCCGAGGAGGAGTTCCTCGCCAAGCTGCCCGAGATCGCCGCGAACGCCGAGCAGGACGCCTGCACGCCCGAGAACCCGCGTGAGACCAAGGCTGCCGACTTCGAGAAGATCCTCAAGGCCTGCTACTACGACACCGACATCGATTTCTAATCGACTCTTGTTATCGTAACGAGGGGCTCCGCACGTATCTGTACGGAGCCCCTTTCTTTTTTATTTTAGAGAATGGGATAGTTATGGCTGCAATTTTCAATAGCCCCAGCAAGTACATCCAGGGTCCGGACGAGCTCGCCAAGCTCGGCTCCTATGTCGAGCCGCTCGGCGCTAAGGCTCTCGTCATCGTGACGCCTTCGGGCAAGAAGCGCGTCGGTGCCAAGATCGAGGGCGGCTTTGCCGAGGCTAAGGCCGAGCTGCTGTTTGAGGACTTTAACGGCGAGTGCTCCAAGGGCGAGGTCGATCGCCTGGTTGCGCTCGCTCGCGACAACGGTTGCGACATCATCGTCGGCGTCGGTGGCGGCAAGATCCTCGACACCGCGAAGGCCGTCGCCTATTACCTGGAGTCCCCGGTTATCATTTGCCCCACCATTGCTTCGACCGATGCCCCGTGTTCGGCGCTTTCGGTGCTCTATACCGATGACGGCCAGTTCGACAAGTACCTCTTCCTTAAGGCAAACCCCAACATTGTCCTGATGGATACGACGGTTATCGCGGCGAGCCCGGTGCGCCTGACGGTTTCCGGTATGGGCGATGCGCTCGCAACCTATTTCGAGGCTCAGGCGACGCACGACGCCGACGGCGGCACCTGCGCTGGCGGCAAGGGCGGCATGGCCGGCCTGGCGCTCGCCAAGCTCTGCTATGAGACGCTCATGGCCGATGGCGTCAAGGCCAAGGTCGCGCTGGAGAAGGGTGCGCTCACGCCTGCCGTCGAGCACATCATCGAGGCCAATACGCTGCTTTCGGGTATTGGCTTTGAGAGCTCGGGCCTTGCTGCTGCTCATGCCATCCACAATGGCCTGACGATGCTGCCCGAGTGCCACGGCATGTATCACGGCGAGAAGGTCGCCTTTGGCACTATCGTCCAGCTGGTACTCGAGGATGCTCCGACTGAGAAACTCGAGGAAGTCTTGGGCTTCTGCATTGAGCTGGGCCTGCCGGTCACGATGAAGGAACTTGGCGTTGCCGAGCTTACGCGCGAGCAGGCCATGATTGTTGCCGAGGCCGCCTGCGCGCCCGATGACACCATGTGCAACATGCCGTTTGAGGTGACGCCCGAGATGGTCGCAAACGCCATCCTGGGTGCCGACGCACTGGGCCACTACTATCTCATGGATGAGTAAATCAAGCTAAGGAAGGGGCAAAGCCGGCAGATTGCTTTACCCTTTTTTGCTATGGTGCAAAGGGGTCAGGTTGCTTTGCACCAATTGTTGTTGATGAAAGGGCGGATTCTCGTATGGCGCTTCCCATGGTTTATGGCGGTCCCGGACGATATGTTCAGGGGCCGGGTGAGCTCTCGCGTCAGGGCAGGTATTTGTCATGGTTGGGCTGCGCTGCCTATGTCTTGTTTGATCAGGGCACCGAGGATCGGCTGTGCAGGCAGATCGTCGATGGATTTCTGGACGAAGATCTAAGCGAGCCGTTCTTTAAGATTTATGACGGTCCGTGTACGGAAGAGGCCGTTGTCGAAATGGCTAAGGAAGCCCAGGCCGAGTATTGCGACATGGTAGTGGGTATTGGCGGCGGCAAAATGCTCGATATCGCCAAGGCCGTTGCGTTTTATGCCGAGTTGCAGTTGTGCGTATGCCCCACGGCGGCGTCGATGGACGGTCCGTGCAGTGCGATTTCGGTGCTGTATCACGAGGATGGGTCGTTCGACCACTACCTGATGCTCGAGAAGAATCCAGACCTGGTCGTGGTCGATACCAACGTGGTCGCGTCAGCCCCGCTGCGTATGACGGTCGCTGGCATGGGCGACGCGCTGGCAACGTACTTCGAGGCGCGTTCGTGCGCCGCGGCGCGCGGCGCCAACGAGCATGGTGGCGCGCCGGGACACTTGGCCTTGGTTGCGGCTCGTGCCTGCTATGACACGCTTATGGAGTGCGGCGTCGCTGCCAAGCGCGATCTCAAAAAGGGACGTATATCGCCGGCGGTTGAGCGCCTGATCGAGTGCAATATTCTGCTCTCGGGTGTTGGCTTTGAGAGCGGTGGCCTAGCGCTTGCCCATGCCATCGCCAACGGCCTGACGATTCTGCCCGAGTGCAAGGCCATGCATGGTGAGGCCGTGGCATTTGGCCTGGTGGTGCAACTGCGCCTGGAGCGTGCGCCCGAGCTTGATCAGGTGCTCGAGTTTTGCCAGCGCGTTGGTCTGCCGACGACGCTCGAGGAGCTGGGTCTTGGCGAGATTTCCGATGCCGATCTGCTGAGCGTTGCGGACGCAACTTCTAAGAACGAGCGCAACATGGCCAACGAACAGACAAAGGTGACCAAACAAAAGCTCGTGCAGCTCATGCGCGAGGCATAGCTTGGCGCTTGATTGGCCTTGTGCAATCGAGGCAGCGATAGGCCATGGGCTATTTGCCGCAAAGATGCTCCGCGTGTAATTTGCCCGAGGCGTGGGCCGATAGCGTATCATTATCTCTTGCTTGTTTGCACTGCTCAGGGAGGGGCCGCGCATGGCGCAGGAACACGATCTGTTTGATGACATTATCGAGATCAGCAAGGGTTTCGACTTTCTTAAAAACCCGCTTGGCGGTGTGACCGATGCACTCGATCCGTCGGCGCCGCAGTGGAATCCTGCCGACTACAAGGAGCGTCCGCGCGGCAACACCATTCCGTGCTTGACCTGCAAAAACGAAAAGAGCGGCTGCACCGCGTGCATGGACGTGTGCCCGGTCAACGCTATCGAGGTCGAGGAAGACGCCATCGAGATCCTCGACTCCTGTCGCAAGTGCGGCCTGTGCGCCGCTGCCTGTCCGACCGAGGCGATCATCTCGCCGCGCCTGGCGCCCAAAAACCTGTATGACGATATCGTCTCTGCTGCTACGAGCCACGAGACCGCCTACGTCACCTGCACGCGCGCCCTCAAGCGCATGCCGCGCGAAAACGAGGTCGTCGTTGCCTGCGTGGGCGATATTACGGCCGAGACCTGGTTCTCGGTGCTGGCCGACTATCCTAACGTGAGTGTGTACCTGCCGTTGGGCGTGTGCGATAAATGCCGCAACACCGGCGGTGAGGACATTCTGGGCGAGGCAATTGCGAAGGCCGAGGAGTGGTCTGGCACGGGTATGGGCCTGGAGGTCGACCCCAAGAGCCTCAAGTGCCATAAGCGCCGCGAGTACGAGCGCAAGGAGTACATGGAAAAGATCGCTCGCACCACGGGCCTGACGGTGACCAAGCTCAACCCGGCAACGGCGGCGCTGGCCTCGGTGACGCAGAAGCTCAAAGCCCATCGCCACCAGATTACCCAGCTCGAGCGCACGCTCAACACCATGTGCGGTACCACGACGGCAAAGCGTCGCCGTACGCTCACGCACGGTCGCCAGCTGGTGCTCTCGACGCTGCAAAACCATCCCGAGCTTGCCCAGAACATGCAGGTGAGCACGCCGGAATGCGATTTTGACAAGTGCACGTCGTGCGGCGAGTGCGTCAATGTATGCCCCACGTTCGCCTGCGATTTGGTGGGAAGCGGCCGCTTTGCGTTGGAGTCCACGTATTGTTTAGGCTGCGGCGCCTGTGTCAAGGTTTGTCCCGAGCATGCGCTCAAGCTGGTTGAACACGATACGTCCAACTTGGTTGTCGTTGACCCCGAGGCCGAGGAAAAGGCTGCCCAGAAGGCGAAGGCTCACGAAGAAGCTGAGAAGGTCAAGGCCGAGGCAAAGGAAAAGCTCAACAAGGTGCTCGATCAGGTGGAGAAGCTCGCGGACTAGCTAAAAGAGCGTAAATGATGGCCGGTGGGACAGACACTGCCCCGCCGGCCAAAAAAAGTTGCGGTGGAATAGTTCCTGTTTTGCCCTTAAGCTGGCCATTCTAGGAACTATCCCACCGCAACTAATAGATAGTTAGTTCATGCTGCTTTGATGGCCGGTTCGACCGGTACCGTTGCGCGTCACGGTTTCATGGAGCAAAAAGAACCCGGGGACCTGTTTGGTCTCGGTGTATTCCATAAGGATGCCGTCGGCGTTGTAGGTCTGCCCGCGTATAACGGCGAGTGCGTTAAAGTCGTCGAGATCGAGCACGCGCGTATCCTCGGGCGTGGGATGCTCGATCGTTACATCGCGTTTGCCCGTGGCAATCCTAATGCCAAGATCTTCTTCGAGGTAACGATAGATCGAGTCGTTGACAATCTCGGGTGTCAGCCCCGGTACTTGTGAGCTTAGGTAATAGGAGTCGTCGGAGCACACGGCTTGTCCGTCTGCATAACGGATGCGTTTGGCGCGTGTGAGCTCACAGCCTTCGGGAAACCCAGTAATCTTGGAGAGCGCCTTGCTGCAGATGAGGAGCTCAAAGACGGTGGTGACAGTCTTGAGCTCAAAGCCTCGGTTGACCGCGATTTCCTTAAAGGTCTCGAGTCCGCCGCCACCACGACTCTTCTCGTCACTGATGTTGCGAATGACGCGCATGCCTTTGCCTTGCTGGGGGAGCACGTAACCATCTGCCGCAAGCATCGAGATGGCGCGACGGACCGTCATGCGCGAACAGTCAAACAGCTGCGTGAGCTCAGTCTCCGAAGGCAGATAACTCTGATAGGCGTATGTGCCGTCGTCAATCGACTGCTTCACGTTGTCATAAATAGTTTGGAAGATGGCTCGCGCCATGACGGTCTCCTAGAGCTGGGTGCGCGAACGACGGGTGAGGGCCGCCCGCGCAGGTGTCAATCGATTTACTTGCTGGGGTCGATTATATATTTACCCATGGCACGCAGGGCCGGGTCTGACAGGATGGCGCCGAGTTCGTCGAGGGAAGCCACCTTGGCGACCATCGAGGATACGTCGAGCCTGCCAGAGTCGATGAGCTCGAGCGCGCGACGCTGCGTATAAGGGTTGATGTAGGACGAGGTGAGCACAAGCTCCTTCTGGAAGACCTCGAAGGGCTTGACGGTGATTGTCTCATCGGGCTTGGTGAGGCCGAACATCATGACCGTAGCCTTGTGGCCGGCGATCTGGATGGCCTGCTCGATGGTGACGGGCTTGCCAACACACTCGATAACGACATCGACGTTGCCGACGCCCTCCTGCTTCAGGCGGGCCGGGACGTCCTCGTGGATGGAATCAATTGCCAGATCGGCGCCGAGTTTGAGCGCAACCTCGCGCTTGCCCTCGACGGGCTCGAGCAAGACGACCTTGGTGGCGCCGGCGTTTTTGGCAAGCTGCATCATTAGCAGACCGATCATGCCACCGCCGATGACGACAACCGTGCTGCCGGGCTTGATGTTGCACATATCGATGCCGTGCAGGCAGCAGGCGACGGGCTCGGTCATAGCACCCTGCTCAAAGCTGGTGTGATCGCCCAACTTGTAGACTTGCTGCATATCGACGGAGCAGTACTCGGCAAAGCCGCCGTTAACGGTGGTGCCGTAACCGGTCATATGCTCGCAGTAGTGGTTGATTCCGTCGCGGCAGGGTTCGCAGCAGCCGCAGGGATGGTTTGGGTCGATGCACACGCGATCGCCCGGTTTAAAGCCAGCGACGTCGCTGCCCACGGCCTCGACAACGCCCGCAAACTCATGACCAAGGATCGTGGGCGGGGTAACGTCGGCTGCACCCTTGTCGCCTTCATAGATATGAACGTCGGTACCGCAGACGCCGCAAGCCTTGACGTTGATCAGAACGTCGCGCTTGCCCACGGCCGGCTTTGTCGAATCCTCGACCCTGAGATCGTGCTTTCCATAGAAGACCGCGCTTTTCATGGTGACTCCTTAACGTGGCGGTGAATGTTGTAATGAAGTATAGGCATGTCTATAGATATAGACAAGCACATCTATACAAGTTGAAAAGAAATATAAATTGCAGCCATCAGCTATGTTAGATTTAGCAGGGGAAATACTGGACATATACCGTTTACCGCGAATAATCAACCGTTGGCCGACCACAGTATTTATACTAACTTGTATAGATGAGTGATGTGATAAAACGTAAGTGCAAGAAGTCAGGGAAGCGGGCCCACCCGTCCTATTGCACGAGGTACACGCAAACGGCGCGTCTGCGGTCTCGAGTGAAGCCAAAACCGCAGCGCTCCGAATGAAGAGAGGGGGATTCCCCGTCATGATGCAAAAGATACAACGTTTCGGCGGTGCAATGTACACGCCTGCAATTCTTTTCGCATTTTCCGGAATCGTCGTCGGCCTGGGTACGTTGTTTACCACCGAGGCGATCTTTGGCGAGATGGCCACTGCGGGTCATCTTTGGTTTGATTGCTGGAATGTGTTGCTCCAGGGTGGTTGGACGCTCTTTAACCAGATGCCGTTGCTGTTTTGCGTAGCGTTGCCAATCTCGCTCGCGAACAAGCAGAACGCTCGCTGCTGCATGGAGGCTTTGGCCATCTACCTTACCTTCAACTACTTTGTAAGCACAATCTTGGGGCAGTGGGGCCCTGTCTTTGGGGTCGACTACTCTGTCGAGGCGGGCAGCGGTACTGGTCTTGCCACTATCGCAAGCATCAAAACGCTTGATATGGGCATCATGGGCGCGCTTATCATTTCGGGTATTGCCACGATGCTTCACAACAAGTACTTCGACACCGAACTTCCTGAGTGGTTGGGCGTGTTCTCGGGCTCCGTGTTCATCTATATGATCGGTTTCTTCGTTATGGTTCCGGTCGCTATTATCGCCTGCCTGGTATGGCCGCATGTTCAGGCTGCTATCGCCGCCTTCCAGGGATTCATCCTTTCCGCCGGTACGTTTGGCGTGGGCGTCTTTGCTTTCTTCGAGCGCGTGCTGATTCCTACAGGCCTGCACCACTTTATCTATACGCCGTTCTATTACGACAACGCGGCGGTCAACGGCGGCATCTTTGCTGCTTGGGCCAACATCCTGCCCCAACTGGCTGCCGATCCGAGCATTGCTCTTAAGGATGCCGCACCCTGGGCTGCCTATACCTGCCCTGGTTGGACTAAAGTCTTCGGCTCGCTTGGCGTCGCCATTGCGTTTTATATGACCGCCAAACCCGAGCGCAAGCAGCGCGTCAAGGCTCTGCTCATTCCCGTCACCCTTACCGCTATGCTTTGCGGTATTACCGAGCCGCTTGACTTCACCTTCCTGTTCATCGCGCCCGGCCTGTTCGTCGTCCACTGCGTGCTCGGAGCGCTTGGCTGCATGGCTCAAAACCTCCTTGGCGTCGTGGGCATCTTCGACGGCGGCATCATCTCGATGCTCTCGTGGGACTGGCTGCCCCTTTGGGCCGCACACGGTCTGCAGTACGCCATCTCCATCCTTGTCGGTCTGTGCTTTACCGCCCTTTGGGTCGTGGTCTTCCGTTTCCTGATCGTCAAGTTCGACTTTAAGACCCCCGGTCGCGAGGATGACGATGTTGAGGTCGAGCTCAAGTCCAAGGCCGACTACAAGCAAAAGCAGGGCGGTGCCGCTGCTGGCAAATCGGTCGCCCAGAGTAAAGATGATGAGCGCTTGGTGCTTGCCGAGAACATCCTCGATCTGCTCGGTGGCGCGGATAACATCATCGATGTAACTAACTGCGCTACCCGTCTGCGCGTTAACGTCAAGGATAAGGGCGTCGTTGCACCCGAGGCTTCCTTCAAGGCGATCGGTACGCATGGCTTGGTGGTCCAAGGTCAGTCAATCCAGGTCATCATCGGCCTTACCGTCCCGCAGGTTCGCGAGAAGTTCGAGAGTCTTCTGAAGTTCGAGACTCTTCTGTAAACCATCGTCCATCGAAACAATCGGCCTTGCAGAGCCGGTATGCACCGCAAGGCCGATTCTAGAGATAAAAAACTCCACTTCTAGGTAACAATTCCAAACCGTGCAGGCCGCGTGCGGGGATGGATTGAGCAAGCGGCCAGAATGAGGAGGACATCATGTCCAAGAAAAACTATGCCGTGACCATTGCCGGCGGTGGCTCTACCTTCACTCCGGGCATCGCCCTGATGCTGCTTGAGGAGCGCGACCGCTTTCCGGTCAACAAGGTGACCTTCTACGACAACAACGCCGAGCGCCAGGAGACCGTGGCAAAGGCCTGCGAGATCTACTTCCACGAGAACGCCCCCGAGGTTGAGTTCAACTACACCACCGACCCCGAGACCGCATTCACCGGGACCGACTTCGTCCTTGCTCACATCCGCGTTGGCCTGTACGCCATGCGCGAGCTCGACGAGAAGATTCCTCTCAAGTACGGCTGCGTTGGCCAGGAGACCTGCGGTGCCGGCGGTATCGCCTACGGCATGCGCTCCATCGGTGGTGTCATCGAGATCCTCGACTACATGGAGAAGTACAGCCCCAACGCCTGGATGCTCAACTACTCCAACCCCGCGGCCATCGTTGCCGAGGCCTGCCGCGTGCTGCGCCCCAACAGCCGCATCATCAACATCTGCGACATGCCGATCGACCTCATGGATAAGATGAGCCGTATGTGCGGCATCAAGGATCGTCGCGAGCTGCAGTACAGCTACTACGGCCTCAACCACTTTGGTTGGTGGAGCAAAATCTACGACAAGGAGGGCAACGACCTCATGCCGCAGATTAAGGAGCACATGGCTAAGAACGGCTACCTGGACGGCATCGAGCACGAGGCCGGTAAGGAGCAGCATGTCGAGGAGAGCTGGATTCACACCTTCGGCAAGGCCAAGGATGTCTATGCTGTCGATCCCGAGACGATTCCCAATACCTACCTCAAGTACTACCTGTACCCGGACTATGTCGTCGAGACGTCTGACCCCAACTACACTCGCGCCAATGAGGTTATGGACGGCCGCGAGAAGAAGGTCTTTGGCGCTTGCCGCGACATCATCGCCAAGGGCACTGCTAAAGACGGCGGCTTTGAGCCAGATGTACATGCCAACTACATCGTCGACCTTGCCTGCGCGTTGGCCGAGAATACGCTCGAGCGCTTCCTGCTGATCGTCCCCAACGATGGCGCTGTGCCCAACTTCGACCCGACGGCCATGGTCGAGGTGCCTTGCATCGTCGGTTCCAACGGCTTTGAGAAGATCTGCCAGGGCCCGATCCCGCAGTTCCAGAAGGGCCTGATGGAGCAGCAGGTTTCCGTCGAGAAGCTCGTTGTCCAGGCTTGGGTCGAGGGCAGCTACCAGAAGCTCTGGCAGGCACTCACGCTCTCCAAGACCATTCCTTCGGCGAGCGTTGCTAAGCAGATCCTGGACGAGCTCATCGAGGCCAACAAGGATTTCTGGCCCGAGCTTAAGTAAGGACTACTGTCTCGAACCCTCACGCATCTCTGCTTCATTTGCGCCGCCGCGGTGTCCGGATTCGCCCGGATGCTGCGGCGGCGCTATACTTATACGGTTTGAAGTACCTGTACCAAAAGGAGCTGTCGTGTCCCTTTCCATCGGTATCGTGGGCCTGCCCAACGTGGGCAAGTCGACGCTGTTCACCGCGCTTACCAAAAAGACCGGCCTTGCCGCCAACTACCCGTTTGCCACGATCGACCCCAACGTGGGTATCGTCGATGTGCCCGATAGCCGCCTGCAAAAGCTCGCCGACATCGTCAACCCCGGCCGCATTGTGCCGGCTACGGTCGAGTTTGTCGACATCGCAGGTCTGGTGAAGGGCGCTAACGAGGGCGAGGGCCTGGGCAACCAGTTCTTGGCAAACATCCGCGAGACCGACGCCATCTGCGAGGTCGTGCGCTACTTTAAGGACCCCAACGTCATGCGTGAGGTGGGCCGCACGGGCGAGTTCGTTGACCCCGCCGGTGATGCCGACACCATCATGACCGAGCTCATCCTGGCCGACATGGGCACGCTCGAGAAGCAGCTGCCTAAGCTCGAGAAGGAGGCCAAGCGCGACAAGGAGCTCATGCCCAAGTTCGAGGTCGCCAAGCGCCTGCTTGCCTGGCTCAACGAGGGCAAGCGCGCCGCGTCCATGGAGATGACCGACGAGGAGCGCGCCGCTGCCAAGGGCCTGTTCCTGCTCACCATGAAGCCCATCCTGTATGTGGCCAACGTAGACGAGGATATGCTCAACGACGACCTGGCGCCCATCGATGGCGTCAAGCCACTGCCGATCTGCGCCAAGATCGAGGCCGAGCTTTCCGAGCTCGATCCCGAGGACGCCGCCGACTACCTGGAAAGCCTGGGCCTGGAGCAGCCCGGCCTGGACGTGCTCGCTCAGGCTGCCTACAAGCTGCTCGGCCTGCAGTCGTTCTTTACGGCCGGCGAGATGGAGGTCAAGGCCTGGACGGTGCGCCAGGGTGCGACCGCCCCGCAGGCCGCCGGCGTCATCCACACCGACTTTGAGCGCGGCTTTATCAAGGCCGAGGTCATTGGCTATGATGACTACATCGAGCTCGGTGGTGAGCAGGGCGCCAAGGCCGCCGGCAAGCTGCGCATCGAGGGCAAGGACTATGTCATGGCCGATGGCGACGTCGTGCACTTCCGCTTTAACGTGTAAGGACGACGCGCATGTTCAAATATGGCAAAAAAGCCGGCTACATGGGCATCGCGCTGCTGGTGCTTGCGGTGCTTCCGCTGGTGATAGCGGCGTTTGTGATCCCCAACATTGGCCCCGAGGTGGCAACGAAGTTTAATGCCGCCGGCGAGGTGACGCGCTGGGGCAAGAGCTACGAGCTGCTGGCGCTTCCGGTGCTCAACCTGCTGCTGAGCGTGGCGACGTACTTTACGGCGGGACGCCAGGCCAAGAACAATGATGACTCCGCCGCCATGGCGCGCATCGTATGCGAGCGCTACCTGCGCAACGGTTGCATCACGGGTGTGTTCCTCAACGTGATCAACGTTTACTTTATGTACTCGGCGATTACCGGAACGGGCTTTGGCTTTGGTTTCTAGCTTGTCCTTTTAGGCAACGAGCCTGCATGCATATTCAATGGCTGCTGCGAGGCCGCCGCTCGATCGTGGTTGAAAGACTACATCGGCGGCGGCCTCGTTTTCGTATCCGGCACCGCGAAGGGCGAGCGCGACGCCGGCTTCCAGGAGAAGGGGCAGACCGCGTTGGCTGGTTGCGATTACGGCAGCCTGATTGAGCGAGCAGCCGTGCGTTTGGCATTGAATGGCAAGTTCACCTTGCGCCGGGCAAGGGACCAGAACGGCGACGACGCGACTTGATAGCAATGCAAATGCTGTGCGCTCATCGGGCGAAAGGCATTCTGCTTCAACGACGACGAGCTTGGGCGGTGCGCTGTTTGTGCGAAGCGTGGCTCGGTGCATGCGGACCGAAGAACCCGACATAGAAAACTCCTGTGTATTCGGCAAAACGTAAACTATAGTTTACGTTTATGTTCGGCCCCATTTCAAACTCGTCTGCATGGACGAACGTGCGAAACAGATTCTTGGCAGGCGGGTCGAAGAGACACGCAGGGACCTTGGTATCTCCAAGGTCGATTTTTGTGTGGCGACAGGAATCAGCCGACCCTATCTCGACCGAATCGAAGACGGGACGGCAAATTTCACGCTCAAGGTTCTATTTAAGATCGCGCCCGCACTCGGCATGACGGTGTCAGAGCTTCTCGAGGGCATCGAATAGGGGATACCCGTCGACAACTGAATTAGGCCATTGGGATGCGGTCGTGGTTAACTTGGCTGTAGAACAGGCGCTGGATTTCGGCGGCATCGCGTGACTGGCCGAGTGCCCACATGGTCTTGGCCACAAGCGTCTCGGTGGTCATGTCGTCGCCGCGCAGAATGCCCGGATGATCGGCGTAAGCACGGCCGACCTCATAAACGCCCAGATCGAGGCCCTCTTCGGGGACCTGCGTGGTCATAACGACGGTGCGGCCCGAATCGACCCAGCGGAAAATCGCCTCCTGGAATGACTCGCCGGACTCGCCAAACTCGGGAATACCGCCAATGCCAAAGGTCTCAAGAATTACAGCATCGTAGCTATCGGCTAGGGCGTCCAGGATACCCGGGTTCACGCCGGGCGTAAGCTTAAGGACAAACACGCGCGGGTCGATGCTGTTGTAGAAACGCACCGGGTTTTCGCCCTGATGAGTGCCGTGGAGCCCGTTGCGCACGATGCGGTCGTTGCGGATGTAGGCAATGGGCGGATAGTTGACGCTAATGAACGCGTTAAAGCTCATGGTGCGCTGCTTGCGGGCGCGCGTGCCGGCAATGGCGACGCCACCAAACACAATCGACACATCGTGCGAGTGCTCGTCGAGCGCATAGAGCAGGCTCTGGTACAGATTGAGCTTGGCGTCGGTAAAGGGGTTGCCCATGGGCTTTTGCGAGCCGGTGAGTACGATGGGCTTGGGGCTGTCCTGAATCAGATAGGAAAGTGCTGCCGCGGTATAGCTCATGGTGTCGGTGCCGTGCAGAATCACGAAGCCGTCGTGGTCGGCATAGCCTTCGACGATGACGTCGCGGATACGCATCCAGTCACTGGGACGCATATTGGTACTGTCGATGTTCATGGGCTGCACGACGTCGAGCTCGCAGAGGCCTGAGATCTCGGGGACGCTCTGGGCGAGCTCCTCACCGGTCAGGGCGGGGGAGAGGCCGTTGCCGTCCTCGGTCGATGCGATGGTGCCGCCCGTGGCGATGAGAAGGATGCGCTTCATGCTGGTATTCCTATCGTATTTGCCGCCGCAGAGGCGGAGTCGTTCGGCAGTATTGTGGCACAGGGCGTCCAATGTTCAAACGTATTACATCATCCGTAACGTTTGGTAACACTTCAATTGCCGTCAAATAGGGGCCCTGGTCGTGCGTTTGCCGTGCGCTGATGGCTGCGAGGGACGAGAAACCCCATATAACGTGTACACTATGGAGGTTATTTTCGTTCATTCACGCGGGTGGGCACCGGCTCCCCGCCAACAAGAGGGGATACCATGGATCAAAAGGCTTCCGCAAAGGTCCTCGTACTCGACTTTGGTGCGCAGTACGGTCAGCTCATTGCCCGTCGCGTCCGCGACCTCAACGTGTATTCCGAGATTGTTCCCTGCGACATATCGGCCGATGAGATTCGCGAGATGAACGCCTCTGCGCTCATCCTTTCCGGCGGTCCGGCCTCCGTGTACGCCGAGGACGCTCCGTCCATCGACCCCGCCATCTTTGACCTGGGCCTTCCCGTCCTGGGCTTTTGCTACGGCCATCAGATTACGGCCGTGACGCTCGGCGGCAAGGTCGGCCACTCCGAGGTGGGCGAGTACGGCCGCGCTACCATCACACGCACGGCTGGCGCCAAGCTCTTTAACTCCACGCCCATGGAGCAGACCGTGTGGATGAGCCACCGCGATGCCGTCTCCGAGGTGCCCGAGGGCTTTACCGTTACCGCCAGCACCGACGTGTGCCCGGTTGCCGCCATGGAGTGCGTCGAGCGCAAGATTTTCACCACGCAGTTCCACCCCGAGGTCAAGCACTCCGAGTACGGTCAGCAGCTGCTGAGCAACTTCCTGTTTGAGATCTGCGGCTTGGAGCCCAACTGGAGCATGGACAACCTGGTCGAGACCATGACGGCCGAGTTCCGCGAGAAGGTCGGTGACGACCGCGTGATTCTGGCCCTGTCCGGCGGCGTCGACTCCTCCGTCGTGGCTGCGCTGGGCGCCCGCGCCGTGGGCAAGCAGATGACCTGCGTGTTCATCAACCACGGTCTGCTGCGCAAGGGTGAGCCCGAGCAGGTGGAGGAGGTCTTCACCAAGCAGTTTGACGTCGACTTTATCCACGTCCACGCCGAGGACCGCTATGCCGAGCTTCTGGCCGGTGTGACCGAGCCCGAGGAGAAGCGTCGCATCATCGGTACGCAGTTCTGGAAAGAGTTCTTCGCCGTGGCGCAGCAGCTCGAGACCGACGGCAAGCCGGTCAAGTATCTGGCTCAGGGCACCATCTACCCCGACATCATCGAGTCTGGCGCTCGCAAGACGGGCGGCAAGACGGCCACCATCAAGAGCCATCACAACCTGATCCCGTTCCCCGAGGGCGTGCATTTCGACCTTATTGAGCCGCTCGACCACTTCTTTAAGGACGAGGTCCGCGCACTTGGTCTGGCGCTGGGCCTGCCGGGTCATATCGTGTTCCGTCAGCCTTTCCCGGGCCCGGGTCTGGCCATCCGCATCATCGGTGCGGTCGATAAGGAGAAGCTCGAGATTCTCAAGAACGCCGACGCTATCGTGCGCGAGGAGCTAGACGCCTACAACCAGCGTCTGTTTGAGCAGACCGGCGAGCGCAACTCCGAGCACAGCTGCTGGCAGTACTTTGCGGTCCTGCCCGACATCAAGTCCGTCGGCGTTATGGGTGACGAGCGCACCTACCAGCGCCCGATCATCCTGCGTGCCGTCGAGTCCAGCGATGCCATGACCGCCGACTGGGCCAAGCTGCCCTACGACGTCCTGGCCCGCATCTCGGGCCGCATCGTTGCCGAGGTCCCCGGCGCCAACCGCGTGTGCTACGACATCACGTCCAAGCCGCCCGCGACCATCGAGTGGGAGTAGGCTGATAGGGTTCTGACCTGCACTTTTGAGTGCCGTACTGTGCCGCTGAGTTTCGTTTCGTACGAGAGTCATGGCAAAGCCGTCAGCGACGGCGGTGAGTAAATACGAAAATTGAGCCTCCGTTCCCGTGCTGGGACGGAGGCTTTTTCTTTGCCTTTTTACTCCCTTTCACCTGCGATTTTGCTATTTACTCCCCGTATTTCAAGACGGCAAAGTATGGGGCGGTATTCGGAGGAATGGGAGTAAGAATTTATCCCAAGTGAGTAGACGTGCGATTTTTGTCCCCGATAACGAAAAGGGGCCGTTTTAGGTCCTTTGAAACTCAAATCGAACTCAATCGGCTTTTCGGCGGTCTCTGCACGGCGTTTCCCCAGGTGGTTAATGGGGAGTAAAGAATCTCGCCATCTCAATGAAAACGGGAGTAACCAGGGGAAATGCCGCGGCGTACTGCTGTGTGCTGCCGTGTAAGCCACCGCGTCATTTACTCCCCGTTTACGCTTGAAATGCCTTGGCATGCAATGGAGAGTAAAAACTCAGCATACGCAGGTGCGAGCGGAGCTCACCGACTATCCTGGCGCCCTGATTCGGTTTTAGTGGTAGCGAAATGCGGAGAGCTGCTACAGCGAGGCTTTCCAGTCCTCGTACTCGGCGGCGTCGATCTCGCCGTTCTCGAGCCGTGCGCGCTTCTCGGCCCACAGCTGGATCGCCATCGCCGCTTTGGGCGCGTGAGGCGCCTTGGGGTTCAGAGAGAGCCCCGTGCCGTCGGCTGCGGGCACGATGCCGAATGAGTCCTCGAGCCGCACGAGCAGCGATATGAGGTCGCCCGCGGTTTCGACGCCGTAATCCTTGAGGGCGTTGACGGATACGCCTAGTGCTGCGGCGATGGATTCGAGCAGCTCGGGCTTCACGGCGCGGATGCCGCTCTCGTAGTGGCGCACGGCCCCCTCGGTCAGGCCGACCGCCTCGGCAAGCTGCGCTTGCGTCATGCCGCGCGACTTGCGGTACCGCCTCATGTTCTCGCCTACGGACATGCGCCCTCCTCCTGGAATTACGTACCCGCACATCTTACCAGCGTACGCAAATGTACGCAATTCTATTGACAGTACAGATATGTACGTTTACTCTGAATCTGTAAACCGTACGTATCTGTACGCTAATGACAGGAGGAGTCATGGACGAGAAGGTGGCAAAGACGCCGAGACCGCACATGCTGGATGCGGACGAGGTTGCGGAGCTGCTGAGGATCAAGAAAGGCAGCGCCTACGAGGTGATCAGGAAGATAAACGCCGAGCAGGAGGCGCGCGGGCGCGTGGTTATCCGCGGACGCGTTCGAAGTGACGTCTTCGATGCCCTGTACTTCCCGGAGGTGGACTGACATGCCGGTGTACAAGGACGACAGCAACGGCACGTTCTTCGTGCAGTGCTACTACCGCGACGCCCGCGGCTCGAAGCGCCACAAGACAAAGCGCGGCTTCTCCTCCGAGGTGGAGGCGGCCGTATGGGAAAGCCAGTTCAAGAGCCTTAACGGCGGGGCCATGGACATGACGTTTTCCGAGTTCGTTGAGGTGTACGCCTCCGAGGTGAAGCCTCGCATACGCGAGCATACGTGGATCACCAAGGAGTACATCATCAACGACAAGCTCGTGCCGTTCTTTGGGGATATGCGCATGTGCGATGTGAGGCCGATCGACGTTATTAGGTGGCAGAACGAGCTTACTGAACACCGGGACGCCGACGGTAAGCCCTGGGCGCCGACGTACCTGCGCACGGTGAACAACCAACTCAACGCCATCTTCAACCACGCCGAGCGCTACTACGGGCTCACCGACAACCCGGTGCGAAGGGTCGACAAGATGGGCTCGAAGAAGGGCGGCGAGATGCAGTTCTGGACCAAGGACGAGTACCTGAGGTTCAGCGAGGCCGTCATGGACAAGCCGCTCTCGTTCCACGCCTTCGAGCTGCTCTACTGGACGGGCATCCGCTGCGGCGAGCTTCTGGCGCTCACTCCGTCCGACTTCATGCTGGAGAGTTCGCGTCTGCGCATCAACAAGTCGTACCAAAGCCTCCACGGCGTAGACACCGTGACCGATCCCAAGACGCCCAAGTCGGTGCGCACGATCGTCATGCCCGCCTTCCTGCGCGACGAGATGGCGGACTTCATCGAGCTACGAGACGACGTCGCCCCCGACGAGCGCCTGTTCGCCGTTACCAAGCACTTCCTGGCCCACGAGATGGAACGAGGGTGCAAGGCGTCTGGCGTGAAACGCATCCGCATACACGACATACGCCACAGCCACGTGAGCCTGCTGATCGAGATGGGCTTCTCCGCGCTGGCCATCGCCGAGCGCATGGGCCACGAGGCGGTGGACATCACCTACCGATACGCGCACCTGTTCCCCACGAAGCAGGACGAGATGGCCGCCGCCCTTGACGGGGCGAGGGGATAAGAAGGATGCCGTGCGAGAACAGCGCCCGCAAGCGCAGTAAGACGATGGCGTTCCGCTGCACGCCCGAGGAGCATAAGCTCATATGCGAGATGGCCGCCTGGAGCGGCATGAACAGGCAGGACTACATCATCGCCAAGCTCACCGATACCCAGGTCGAGGTGAGACCCTCTGTGAGCGTGCAGAAGGCGCTGAAGGACTCGATGGCGGAGTTGGCCAAGGAAGTACGGCTGGCGGCCTCCTACAGCGAGCTGAGCGAGTCTCTGCAGCAGAGAGTCGAGCACGTGATGAGGTTCTTCCTGGCGCTCGGCGAGCCTATTGACTCGCGAGTGGACGACGCGTCTCAGGAAGAATCGTTCCCGGCGATGGCGACTGAGGTCGAAACTAACGACAACGCCGACAATGCAAGTATCTTTGGAATGGGTCGCGGCTAACGCTCATCTAAGCGCCGACCAGGAACTGCGATTCTTTAGGGTGTTGCCCGCAAAGCAAATAGTTAATCTTCCGCGAAAGGAAGCTAAACGGTCCGTTCCTCGACATAGAGGATCTCGTTTTGCGCCTCCAGGATTCGCGCGGCGTCGCCGATGCGCTCGGCGCACCTCTCGCTTATCGACCTCAGGGCCAGGACCCCCTCGACGTCGGGCAGGTCCAGCTGGTCGGCGTGCGCCAGGGACTCGAGCAGCTGGTCCAGGCCCCTCGCCAGCCTTCCTGCATCCGCCACCGCGTCAAGCAGCTCACGACGCTCGTCCTTCTCGTTGATATCCATCATTGGCTGTCCTCCTTCTTCCGACGGAGGTGTTGCGCAGCACCGTAGCCGTTCCGCATGGAGAACCATCTCGCCGCCGCGATCCCGTGCGCATATTGGCCGCAAGCGGCGCGGGGAATGCCGTCCCGATGCGGACCACGGCACCGCGACTCGGGAACGCGCCGTCGTTCCCGCCGCGGCGTCGTCTCCAATCCCACGGGAGCCCAGCAACCGCCGACAGATCGCATCCCATGCCTGGAAGCCTCGGCGCCCATGCCTGATTCCATGCCGCACGCCTGCGCCCTTCCGATCCGAAACCCGCCCCGGCGTTCCTTGGACGCGCAGGGTCGCACGCCGGCAGGCGGCCCGCAAGGGCCGCGACACTTTTTCGGGTTCTTCGCTCCATGCGCTGCGCGCGCGAACAACGCGAAAAACTGCCGTCGGAATACTTCTATTTCCACGCCCGACTTCGCTTCCTCTCTTGCCGGCACGCCCGCGCCGCATGCGACTCACGCGACGCAAGGCACGCCACAGGGGCGGGCCTCCGAGTCTAAGGAGCAAGACATGAACGACATGAAGGAAAAGGCGATGGGCGCGGTCAGGACCTTCCTCGAGCGTAAGGGCTACGAGATCGTCGATGAGGCCTGGCAGGGGCCCGAGGGCATCGGCGGAATCGACCTCGTGGCGGTGGACGAGGACGGGACCCTGGTCTTCGTCGACGCCACGGTCCGGATCGGAACGGACGGCTTCCCCGAGGCCCACAGGGCGCGCGGGCTGCGCGAGGCGCTGGCGGCGACGTGGCTCGCCGGCAACGGCGACGACTACGCCGACACGCCGGTCCGCTTCGACGAGGTGGCGATGATGGTCGTCAAGGAAAACCGAGCGCTCCTGCGCCACCACATCAACTGCTTCGGCGAGATGGAGCCGCTCTCCTAGGCGGCGCGCCCGGCCCCGGGCTCCCGGGGCCGGGTTTCCCCGAATCCGCCCCTTGTACCACGAAAGCGTACATATCCGTACGTTTTCGTGGTACACTCCGCTTGTCGGACAAATCCGTACGGTTTTGTCCCGACGCTCCGAGACTCGGGGCGCGCCGGACCGGATGCGCCGAGGCGCGCCCCACGCTAGAGAGGACGCGACCCATGCGCACGATAGCCATTTCCAACTACAAGGGCGGCGTCGGCAAGACGACGACCGCCGTGAACCTGGCGGCGATCTTCGCCGCCCGGGGCCTTCGGACCCTGCTTGTCGACCTCGACCCGCAGGCGTCTGCCACAGACTTCTTCGGCCTCTACGACCGGGCCGTCTCCGAGCGGCGCACGTCGGTCGAGCTGCTCTACGGCGGCGCGCCCGTGGAGGAGGTCGCCTACGCTGCCGGGGAGAACCTCGACGTGGTGGCCTCGACCATCGACCTCGTCGACCAGAACGAGATGCTCCTGCGCGAGCAGCGACTCAAGTTCGCCCTCGACGACGCCTCGGGCTCCTACGACGTCTGCCTCATCGACTGCAGTCCCGTGATGCGCAGGCTCGCCTTCAACGCCTACCTCGCCGCGGCGGAGGGCGGCATGGTCGTCATCCCCGTGAAGCTCGACTCCACCGTGATGCGCGGCACGGCGCTCACCGTCGAGGCGACGCGCTCCATCGCCGACGCTCTGCGCATGCCCACGCCCCGCTGGAAGATACTGCGCACCTGCGTGCCCGGCCGCATGACCAACGCCGAGGCCACGGGCGCGGCCGTGCTCGACGGGTTCTTCCCGGACGAGCAGTTCGAGACGGTCATCCACGCGAGCAGCAAGGTCTGCGAGGGCAGCTGGCAGTGGAAGCCGGTGGCCGCCTTCGAGCCGGGGAGCCGCCCCGCGCGCGACTACAAGGCGCTCGCAGACGAGGTGTGCCGTGAACTCGCCTAGGCAGGTGGCCGCGGGCTTCACCATCACGGGGCTTCTCGACGGCGCGTCGCGCACCCGCGGGCGCTACCCGGTGTCCGAGATCGCGGTGGCCGACATCGCCGACCACCCGGCGAACGCCGCGTACTCTATGGACCCTGCTGGGATAGCTGAGCTCGCCGAGTCCATACGCGAGGACGGCCTCACCGACCTGCCGCTCGTGCGAAAGGTCGGCGACGGCTCGTGGCAGATGGTCTCCGGGCATCGGCGCAAGGCCGCCTACGCGCTGCTCGCCAAGGACGACCCCGCCTACGAGAAGATGCCCTGCCGCGTGATAGAGGGCATCGACGACGAGCGGGCGGTGACGCTGCTCCACGCAGCGAACTACTTCACCCGCGCGCTCACCGTGACCGAGCGCGCCGCCGCGACCGAGGCGCTCAGGGGCGACGCCGTGCGCCTGCGCTCCGAGGACCCCTCGCTCTCCGGCATGCGCGTCGACGACGTGAAGGCCGCCATCATCGAGCGGCAGACGGGCCGCAAGGTCTCCGGCAAGACCATTGCGCGTGAGGAGAGGCTGGCCCGCCGGATTGCCGAGGACCTCTCGCCCGAGTGGGCCGCCGAGGCCGATCGCGGCAACCTCAGCGCCGAGGCGGTGCGCTCGCTCGCGGGCATGCCGAAGGAGCGCCAGGCGGAGATGCACGCCGCAATGGAGCCCTGGCGGCGCACCAAGCGGGAGCTCTCCGACTACGTGAGGAGCGAGAGCAAAACGCAGGCCGGCCCCGACGGGCGCATCTCCAAGGCAGCGAGGCTCGTCGCCGATTTCCTCGAGAGCCCGCCCGAGAGCCCGAGCGCGGCCGACCTCTCGCTGCTGCGTGAAATGGCGCTCATGACCGCGCCGTACGCGGAGGCGGGCACCGATGCCCGAAAGCGTCGCAGAAGGGCCTCAGGCCCGAAATCCAGCAAGTAGCCTATGGCGTCCGACACTTCGGTCGGGCGTCCATAGCACTTGGGGACCGGGCGGCCTCGGACCCGTCATGCCGCGGGCCGTTTAAGAGCCCGCTTTCGCGAGGCCCGGTCCCAGAGGCGGCGCCCGAGCCGGGCCGCCGCCTGCGGGGGATCCCCCGCACCCCTAGAGAGACGCGCCCGCCGCGCGGCGGGCCCGAGGAAAGGAATCCGCCATGAAAGAGGAAGCCGACGCCGCCAAAGGCAAGGAGCGTCGCGTCACGTTCCGCATGGAGGGAAGCGACTACGACGCGCTTTGCGAGCGGTGCGAGCGCGCCGGCCTCAGCAAGTCGGAGTACCTGCGCTACCTCGTTCGCATACCGCTGTCGACGGATGCCAACGCGGGAGACGAGCACCGCATACTCGTGGACCGCAGGGCCCTTTGGTCGATGTCTCGGGAGCTCACGAAGTGGGGCTACCACTACAACCAGGCAGTGCACGCGATGAACCTCATCAACTTCCACGCCCGCCACGGGCACGTCGACCGGGACCTCGTCGCGGAGAGCATCCCAACGATCGAGCACGAGCTCGCCGACGTGAACGGCGCGGCCCGCGAGATGGCGGCCGAGCTCGGGCGCATCGGCGCCGACTCGCTCGTGGAGGGCTCGCCATGCCGATCCTGAAGCCGATAAGCGGCCACGGCTCGACGGGTGGCATCCGCCGCTACCTCGAGAAGGGAGGCCGCGCCCTGGCGCGAGACCTGTTCAACCTGAGCTACGACGAGCGCGACGCCGGCGCTCTGGGAGAAGCCGCCAAGGAGGCCTGCGCCTGGGACGCCGAGATGGACGCCACGCGCGCCGCGTTCGGCACGGACGCCTCATGGAGGGGCAAGCCCGCGCGCACGTTCAAGCACTTCGTGCTCTCGCCGGACCCCGGTGACGACATCGACCTGGCCGCTCTGCGGGAGCTCGCGTGCTCGTGGGCGCTCAAGCACTTCGGCGACCACGAGATCGCCATCGTCTACCACGACGACAACGCCCGCGGCATACCGCACGCGCACATCGTCGTGAACAACGCGAACCTCCGCACCGGCTACCGCATGCAGACCCAGCACCCGGAGGACCTCAACCGAGACCTGCAGGACATGGCGCGCGAGCGCGGGCTGTCCGGGCTCTCCAACGACAGGTCGCCCGTATCGCCCTCGAGGGCACGCGGGCGGGCCGGCGCGGGCGGGCCCAGGAGCCGCAGGAACGTCTACCTTGGAAGGGCCGAGAAGGAGATCATGCGCTCGGGCGGCTACTCGTGGGTCGGCGACATCCGCGCCCGCGTCGCACTCGCCAAGACCACGGCGCGCGACGAGGCGGAGTTCCTCGGCATCCTCGACGCCCTGGGCGTGCACGTCGCCGACAACTCGGCCAAGGCGCGGCGGGACGACTGGGTGTTCAGCCTTGTCGAGGAGCCGTCCAAGAGGGTTAGCGGCGAGCGTCTTGGGTTCGTCTACGGCAAGGAGATGCTCCGCCGGCGCTTCGAGCGCGAGGGCGCCTACCGTCCCACGGACGCGAGCACCGCGCGCATTCGCGAGGCCGCTGAGCGCGCCCTCGAGCTCAACGACCTCTCGGAGCTGAGCAAGCTCTCCTCGGCGCTCGAGACCTGTGCGAAGTTCGACGTCGAGTCCATCGAGGAGTTCGGGCTCAGGATGGCGACGCTGGAGCGCCGCGGCCAGGCGGGCGGCGAGGGGTACCGCCGCCTCGAGGCTGCGCGCGATTACATGGCGATGAACGGGCTCATGCCGCTCAAGACCCGCTACGGGGACGATCGCGGGCGCGGCGCTGCCGAAGGAAACTCTCGCGACGGCCGTCGCGAGGACGAGCAACAGCGAATCCTCGCCGCCGAGCGGCAGCGGGCTCAGCAGGACCAGCGCAGGGAGAGGGGCCGGAGATGATGGTGAGGATAGAGTATGAGGGCGGCAGGACGACGCTGTTCGACACGCTCTCGTTCACGGAGGGGTCGCCGTTCTCCGGCGCGAACATGCTCACGGAGTTCGAGCTCGAGATGCGCGAGGAGCCCGAGAAGGGGCTCTGGCTCACGGCGAACTGGCACCAGGTGCGCGACGACTGGCGTGCCGACGCGCCCGCGGACGGCATCCCGGCCGCGCGCAGGTCCCGCGGGTGGCGCTTCATGCTGGCCTCGGAGGCGGAGCTTGGGCGCGCCCGCCGCGTCCTGCTCGACGGCGACGAGGCGTTCGCCCGGGTGCGGGGCTACCTGTGCGACGCGGCTGCAATTTGCGCTTGCTACCGCGAGCACGTGGGCCCTCCCTCAAAACCGCTGAAATCGCAGATAAGGGACCTGCAGCGCGCGCTGGGGAGGGCGGAGGTCCCGGGCGTGCCAGACGAGCTGGCGAGGCTGCTCGCGCAAGAGAAGGAAGAGGGCGCCGAGGAGGGCGCCCGCAAGGTAAAGGAAGATTGGGGTGACGTCGATGAAGAGGCTTGGTAGGTTCCTCATGGCGGCGCTAAAGGTCACGCTGGGCTTTTTCGTCTGGCTGTTCCGCGCCGTGTTCAAGTGGGTGATGTGAAACACGCTTGCGTAGCGGAATTGCCGGCAACGACTCACAAACCGAGAAGCTGTTTCTTCTTCGCGGCGTAATCCTCATTTGTTATGGCGCCTGCGTCGAGAAGCTGTTTCCATTTTAGTAGCTCATCTGGCGCAGATAAAGCATCGGCCTGACGCGAGGGGCTGTTCGCCGTGCGCATGGATTCCTCTTGCTCTTCCGCTTCAGCCGCCTTGTCATCGAGTTTGCTTTCGATGAATCGAGCTATCTCTATGGCGGCTTGCTTCCTGTTCTCCCCTGGATCGAAAGAGAAGACTATTTTTTTCTGCTTTCTGGATACCGCTGTCGTGAAAAGGAGAAAACCGAGGTTCTCCTCTCCTTCTGGGATGTAGAACTCAAAATCGTCAACGTCTTTGTATCGAACCGTTTGCTCGCCAAAGGGGACGTCGAATTGCGGAAGCACAGGCAGGTCGTCTATTGTTGGCCGATTCGACTTCGATATCACTTCGCCGGCTATTTCCGCTCCAGCGCGCATGGCTATTTTCCCTAACGATCCGCCACTCGAGAAAGCTCCCAGAGCTATTTTTGCAAGATTGGCGGCATCAAAAGCGTCGACGTTATCGTCTTCGTCGATTGAAAGGCCGCGTCGCCCGCTCGCTATCAACCCCAATTGCTTGCGGGCGTCGCTTGGATCGAAATCATCTTCAGTGACGATAATGACCGACTCGTCTTTGACGACTAGCCCTTGATCGTTGCCGCCATCAAAGATCTTAAAGAGACCGGGAATTATCAAGCCGTCAAAGTAGGATCCCAGCTTAGTAATAGCATCTGAAGGAAAACCAGCGGAAACGGCTCGAGCAAGCGTCTTCTCTCGCTGCTCGTGAACCTCTTCGTTCGTCGAGTATATTTTGTTCTTCCACGTTGGAGCGAGTATCTTCATGGAGCACTTTTTGCAAAGGGTCAAAGCCCCGTAATGTTCTGGGAGGATGCTGTTGCCTTTACACGAGTCGCATATGGCCATTATCTCTTCTCCTGCTTCTTTTTAGTGGTTGAATCATTCCTGTAAGACCTCAAAGCAACCGCTTGGCCCGTTCATCGTAGATCTTGTCGAGCTCCGATTGCACGTACTCCTCTTTGAGCCTCGCGACGAAACGAGCATCCGAGAACAGTCGGTAGACGAGCACCGCCGCGCCTCCGAGGTCGAGGCACTTGGGGTTCTTCGTGATCGATGCCTGCACGACGCTGCTCGAGGTCGCGATGGTGTCGGAGATGAGGATGATCTTCTTGGTGCGCGCCTGGTACATCTCGGTGCAGTAGTCCGACCCGTCGTCCTTGAATATCAGCGAGCAGCCGTGGAGCGCCGCTATCAGCCAGTTGATGAGCACCGTCATGCCCGCCTGCATGCCGACTTTCAATACGTCGCCAGTGCTGACGTATTTGGTGAGGGCCTCGGTGTGCGCCTTGTCGAGAACGAGGTTGGCGAACGGGACCTGTATCCCGCACGGCGTGTAGAGGTCCGTGCCGATGTGGATCAGCTGCTTGACCAGGGCCGCTGCGGCGGCATCCGGCTCGCTCACGACGCGCCTTCCCGCCGCGACCAGCATCTCCACGGTCCCGGCGGGCGCCCCGATCAGCGGGTTCTTCCCGAAGGCGTCGTAGGAGACCGAGTAGGTCGCGGGGATCCGCGCGCCGATCCCGAAGACGTTGGCGTCCTTAACGCAGGTGATGCTGTTGGTCATGATGTTTGAGGTCCCGAACACGAGGCCGAGCACCGGGTCGTGGCCGAGGGTCGCGAACCGGTGGTTCGCCCCCTTGAACACCTTGAAGTTCTCAGCCTCGTAGCGCGTCGCGTCGTACGGCACGCCTCGCGAGGAGAGGATGTGACTCTTGGAGGCGAACAGGCGGCCCGATTCCGCCGGACCCCCATCGCCGAAGCCGGAGAAAACGCGGTCCTGGAAGCTGTGCAGGGCGTCCTCCTTGGCGTTGCCCGCTCCCGCCCGCTCGACCTCCGTCAGGGAGTTGATGACGAGCACGCGGGCGACCTGGAGCATGGTCGCGGCGACGACGAAGGCCGCGTCGGCGTCCTGCAGCCTCGTCCGCTCCTTGAACTCGCGGTCAATGCGCTCGAGATTCTCGCCGTACTCGCGGACGGACTTCTCGACCGCCTGCTCGGCCCAGCCCTCGTCAACGGCCACGCATGCAGCCCTCGCCGCCATGTAGTCGGCGAAGAGCCTGCAGGCGTGCTCCTCTTCCTCCGTCACCTGACCGTCCGAGGCCGCGGCGACCTGCAGCTGCTCGGCGATGGAGCCCAGCGACACGATGCTCACGTTGTCTAGGCAGTCCTTGACCCGGTCGAACGTTGTGTTAGACCACTTTGGATAAGTGTCCTGCACGCAGTACACGCGACGGGGCCCCGGTTGCGACAATTCCATCATCAGGAGAGATGGAGGTTGCAATGGAAGACGTGCTCACCCAGCTGACGAGGCAGTTCCTCCCGCAGATGACGGCTGCCGAGAAGAGCAGGGCCCTGAGATCGCTCAAGGCGCTGATAGACGCGGAGCTTTTCGAACTCGCGGCAAGCGAGGGGGCGGAAGACGATCCCGACAGAGCCTGCCCCTGGTGCGGCTCCCCGCATTACGTGAAGAGGGGGCGAGACGGGCGCGGCCGCCAGCGGTTCCTCTGCCGAGGGTGCGCCAGGACCTTCACCGACGCCACCATGCGCATCTTCTCCACCACCAAGCTCGACAGGTCGGCCTGGATGAGGTTCGCGGAGTGCCACGTGGACATGCTCCCGCTGCGCGAGTCGGCGGAAAAGTGCGGCGTGTGCCTCAAGACGGCGTTCTTCATGCGCCACAGGCTGCTCGAGGCCATGGCCAAGCGCATGCCCGCCTTCCGCGTGGAGGCCGGCGGCGGGGCCGAGCTCGACGAGTGCTTCTTCAGGGAGAGCTTCAAGGGAAACCGCTCCAGGTCGGAGTCCGGCATGCCCAGGAAGCCCCGCACAAGGTCGCAAGGAACCGACGGGCACGAGAAGATATGCGTGCTCACCGGCATCAACGACGCCGGCGACATCTTCTACGAGATCGCGGGGAGGGGCGGCCTCGACGAGGCGGCAGCCAGGGAGCTGCTCGCCGACAAGCTCGCGGTCGGCGCGATAATCTCGACGGACCGTGCGCACGTGTACCGCCGCGTCCTGCCCGCCCTCGGCGTCGGCGCGCACATCGCCAGCAAGAGGGAGGAGCACGCCATCAACAGGGTGAACAGCCTCCACTCCCAGATGAGGCACTTCATCGGCAGGTTCCGGGGTGTCTCCACGAGACGCCTCGAGAACTACCTCGCCTGGTTCAAGTGGACATGGTGCTTCAAGGTCCGCAGGAGCGCGGACGAGCTCGCCGAGCTCATAGTGAGGCAGGCGGCCCGCGGCACGTACGAGAAGACCTGGCGCCAGTACAAGGTGACCCCCTATCCGTTCTACGAGTACTGGATCAAGCAGGCGAAATGGGACTCGCGTGCGCGGAGGGCCATATACGGCGTGGCGTGATGTCCAGGGCGGTCTGGCGCAGCGCATCTGCGGCAAGCGCTGAAGTCGTGCCCCGATGCAAATAGCAACAGCTAGCGATATTCTTCGGGAACGTCGAAACCGTACTCACGGCATAGGAGCATGACATCGTGGGCGTCGTGCTCGTCATGCTGATAGCCCAAGTGAAACAACAGCTGGCTTTCGGGGTCGATGCACGACACCTCCACCTCGCCGATGCGCCCCCTCCCCGAAAAGACCTCCCCGGGAAAACGATCTCCCTGATACAGAATATCGCCATTCTCGGCGAAATCGAAGCAATGCAGGTCGACGATGCGCCCCGCCTCGTCTTGCCACACCGTGTGATCTTCGGTGGTGAAAGATGCAGCCACCTCGGAAAACCCCTCATCAGCAATTAGATCCACGAACCTTTGGTAATCCCCGCGCTGAACGAACAGGTCGATGTCGTTATGAGCCCTGGTCTCACGCCCGACAAGCGCATCGACGCCCCAGCCGCCATCAAGGTATACGCCAATGCCCGCACCTGCGGAAAGGCCGATTATCCAACACGCATCATCCTTGGTGACCATAGGAGCTCCTTCGCTTTCGCCTGCTATCTAAGCAAGAAAGATTATAGGAAAAGTCCCAGTATCCAAAGCGGTCTAACACAACGCGGTCGAAGGACAGGTCCTCGTCGTCCGCGATCGCCTGCACCCTCGCCTTCACGTCGTCCGGGAGGCCGCCGTCCAGCTTGAGGTAGTCGAGGCCGTCCTCGAGCCACTCCCGCTCCTCTTGGGAGAAGTCGCCGTCGCAGCGCATCAGGAAGCAGAGCGTCGCCACGTAGGCGTAGATGAAGTTGTGCCGCTTCTCGCCCGCAAGGTAGGCCCCCTGCTTGATGCCGTCACGGAACCCCTTGATGCGTGCCTTGCGGAGTCGCGCGGAGAACGAGTTCTCCTTGATGGCGTTGATGCCGCCCTCGACGGTCGACGCAGCGCCGGACGCAAGGGACGACGCTCCCTGGGCCAAACCCATTGCGGCGCCGACGGCGATTCCGCCCACCGCGTTCGCAGCCCCTGCGATCGCCTTGCCCGCATCGGACGACGCGATCTGCTCGCCGGCGCTCGACACGCCTTCCGCAGCCGAGCACATGGCGCTTCCGACGGCTTCGGATGCCGAGGCGGCCGTATCGACGATGGCGTTCCCCGCGTTCTCGGCCGCATTCGCGACGCCCTTGGCGGCGGACTCGACGGTCGCCGATGCGCCTTTTGCCATCTCTCCTGCGGCGTGGGCAGCTTGGGACAGAGCTTCCCCGAGATCGAACTTGAGCGCCATTCTGTATCTCCTGACGTAAACGAACCTTATGTAAGGCGCTCGTGCGCAACCGATGCAACACGGCACACACGACGCGTCTCACTCGCTCTTCATTATCCCACTATGCGCAAGCCCCTCGTCCGACCATCGGAGCGAGGGGCTTGATCGTTCTGTTCGGTTGCGATTTCGTTTTTCGGCAGCTAGTCCCGGTCGTCATCGCCGGCTGCGCAGCAGGCGTAGGCCGTGAGCGTGAGGAGCCCCATGAGGAGCCCTATTCCGAAGGGCGCGAATCCCATCCTTCCACCTCCTTCGCGTAGACGACGGTGCGCGAGTTGCTCGTCTGGTAGCTGCACGTCACGAAGGCCCAGGCCTGCGCGACGTCCGAAGGCTCTTCCAGGACGACCTCGCACCGGGACAATTTGTCCCCGAGGTAGGCGGCGAGCGCCGCCGCGTCTGCGAAGTCGGTCCGCTTGCCCTCCGAGCTCGCGTCGACCACGTCGGCCGCGAAGACCTCGAGCTCGATCGCCTTCTCGCGGGTGTAGACCCGGATGGTGCGGTGCCCCTCGGCGAAGTCGCGCGACGAGTACTGCGCGAGCGGCGCGAACATGGTGCCGTCGGACATGTGGTGCCCGTAGACGATGACGAGCGGGCTCTCGGCGCCCTGCGCGCACCCGGCGTCTATGTAGGGAGCGCCCCACGCGGATCTTTCGCCGCCGGCGTCGTGCGTGAGGTAGAAGTCGGGCGATTCAGTCCGGCCCTGGACGATCGGGTAGTCGACGGTCGTGCCCGGCACGCGCACCCAAGCGACGACGGAGGCGGGAAGGGCGTCCCAGTCGATGCCGCCTCCCGTCTCTTGAGCCTCCATTGTCGCGTCCTCTTCCGCAGTAGGCACCTCGTGCACCTCGTACGGGTTCCTCTCGGGCAGCGGCAGGACGGCGAGCGCCCCCATCGCCAGCAACGCCACGGCAATGGCGAGCGCCGTGGCGGCTTTCCCTTTGTTCATGTCCTCCCCCGTTCGCAGGGGAGGCCCCGGGCGAGCGCCCAGGGCCTCCGGTTCGGTGTCGATGCGGCGCCGCTACTCTTCCGGCTCTTCGGCAGGCTCTTCGGCTGCCGTGTCCTTGCTTGCGCCGGCCGTCTTGCGCTTGCGGTACGCGAGCGCTCCGCCCGCGCCCGCCGCAGCTGCCAGGGCGATGCCCGCGGCCACGGCGTAGCCGGTGCCGTCGGGGGCGTCGGCCCCGGTCTTGGCGTAGGGCTCCTCGGGGACCTCGGGCGTGTCGGGGTTGTCCACGACGACGCTCTGCTCGGCGGAGTCGATGTCCTCGTGGGTTGCAACGACGTTGCCGGCGGAGTCCAGGACCTTCTCGAAGACGACGAGCTCGTCTCCCTCGGCCAGGCCCTCGGTGTCGAACTCGAAGGTCACCTCGACGGTGCCGGAGGGCGCCTCGGGCTCGAAGGGCGTGCGCGCGGTCACCTCGTTGCCGTCCTTGTCGAGGAACGGCTCTCCGGTGCCCTTGTCCATGAGCGTGCCCACGGCGATGTAGGTCTCGCCGGGGACGAGGCCCTTGTAGGCCACCGTGTCGACGACCTTGGCCTTGCCGGCCTCGATGACCTGGTCGCCGTCGGCGGCGTCGGCCGCCTGCGTGCCCACCTCGACGGCGACGTGGACTGTCTGGCCCTCGTCGGAGAGGTCCGCGTGCGACGCCACCTCGGCTCCGTCCTTGCGTAGGCTCTCGAACACGACCAGGTCGCGGCCGCCGAGCAGGCTCGCGTCGAAGGAGATCTCGACGTCCTGGTTGCCCGTCGAGAGCGCGGGGGCGAACTCGGCCTTGGCCTCCACGGGCATGCCCGAGACGTCGGTCACGGGCTCGCCGGTCGCCTTGTCGACGAGGGTGGCCGAGAGCTCGTACTCCTCGCCGGCCTTCAGGCCCTCGTAGGCGACGGCGTCGACGACCTTGGCCTCGGCGTCGGCCGAGACGTCCTTGTCGCCGTCCGCCCCGTCCTTTGCCGTGGTGGAGATGCGCGGGCCCTCCTGGTCGTCGAGGCCCATCCACACGGCCTTCGCGACCGTCGAGTCGCGATCGATCCAGAAGCTCCTCGTGATGAGCTCGAGGCCCTCGTTGGCATCGCAGCGCAGCTCGGTCATGGTGTAGGCGCCGTACGGCAGGGCCGCCAGCGAGTCGTCGACCGGCGCCGAGGAGCCGTCCTCGCCGAGCGAGAACCAGATGCCGGCCTTCGGGTCCATGTCGGCGGCAGCAATCGGGCCCTCATGGCCGAGCAGGGCGTCGTTGGCGTTGGTGTCCCTCGAGTGCCTGTTCCAGCTGCTCGCGGTCGACGCGTCGCCGTTGCGGTCCGTGACCAGCACGTGAATCTCGCCGGTGGCCGCGTTCTCGATGGCGAACGGGGCCATGAGGCCGGCGTTGTCGGACTCGCTCTTCTTGGAGAGCTCGAGGTCGTTGCGCACCACCTGGTCGCGGAACTCGAGCGCGGCGCCGTCCGCGGAGGCGCTCACGATCTCGTCGCCGGTGCGGACCTCGAAGGTGCGGGGCTCGCCGTCGGTCAGCAGGTAGCTCCCGTTCGTCGCCGTCTCCCGCACGTCGTAGGTTCCGTACGGCAGTGCGTCGGCCGCGGTCTGCGCGGTGTAGGCGCCGGCCTCGTCGTTCCATGCGGTGGTCAGCGTGGCCACGGCCTCGCCCGGCTCGCGCCACTCGCCGTCAACGAGGACCTTGTGCGCCGAGCGGTTCGTGACGGTGAACTCGATCCCGTCGAGGCCGGGGTGCTCGCCAGGCGCCTCCTTGTGGCCGCTGCCCGCGAGCGCCTCGGACGCCTGCAGCTCCTTGTCGGACTTGGTCACCTGCACGCCGCCGCGGAAGACCTCGTCGGTCACGGGGTCGCCCGTGAGGTCGCACACCTCGCCGGCCTTCACGGTGAACGCGACGGGGACGTCGCTGGCGTCGTAGCCCTCGGGCGCGCCGGACTCGACGATGCGGTAATTGCCCGCGGGAAGCGCGTCGGCGCCGGTCGCGGCGACGTGCGACCCGTCCTCGGGCGCGGTCTTTATCGTGGCGCATACCTCGCCGTCGGCGTAGTACTTGCCCCCGACCAGCACGTAGCGGCCGGTCTCGTTCACTACGGAGAAGCTCGCGCCGTCGAGCGAGGCGTCGCCCTGGGGCTCCGCGCCCGCCTCGGAGTCCGTTTTGGCGACCTTGACTCCGCCTGCGGACCAGCTGAAGCTCACGAGCGTCTGGGAGCCGCCGCCGGTCCTGACGCAGAACGCCTCGAACCCGGCGGATACCTTGCCGGCGCCCGCCTTCATCTTGGCGAAGGTCCCGCCGATCAGCTCGGATTTCGCCCAGGAGGCGAACTCGGCGCTCGTGCCGTGCGTGGCAGCCGACTCGGACCCAGAGTAGGCGTAGGCGATGAGCACGTGGCTCGCCGCCGCGTACTTGGCGTCGTCCCAGCCGCCGCCGTCGTACCAGCTGCCCGGGAACATCGACGCGTCGAAGCCGGGAGAGCCGAACGAGTACCAGATCGCCGCTGTCACGTCGCCGCTCGGCACGGGGCTCGTCGAGTAGGAGCCCGGCGCGGGCGTCGGGGACGAGGGCTCGGCGCAGTAGGCGATGTTGCCGTCGGCGCTCATCCACGTGGTGGCGAAGCCGCCGTAGGGGATCTTGCCGCCGATGGACACGTCTACCGTGCTCGGCGCGGCGTAGGCGGGCGAGGCCGCCACGGAGGCGAGCAGAGCCCCCGCCGCCAGGATGAGCGCCATGGCGCATCGGAGGAGCTTTTCCTGCAGGGTGCAGTCTTTCGCTGCGTTCATCTTTCCGCCTCCCTATCTCTCGACGCTTCGCTGTGCGCGGGGCGCCTCGTGCTCGGCGGCGCGGCTCGCCTGGCGGGCGTGCTCGGCGCGCTCCGCGAGGTAGCGCGAGCGCCCTGCGTCGACGGCCTCCTTGAGCTGCGCCGGCATGACCTTCACGGTGTCCTTGACCGTGCGTCCGTCCTCGTCGAGCTCGGGCTGGCCGTCCGGGCCCATCACCGTCTTCCTCAGCCACACCTCGCGGTTCGCGAGCAGCGGTATGTCTCGGAAGTCGGCCCCCTTGAAGCGGCTCTCGTTAACGAACATGGGGCTGAACTCGTAGCCTCCCACGTCCATGCCGTCGACGACGGTGCCCTTGGGAAGGGTCGCCGAGTTGAAGGTCCTGGCCTTGCCGGTCGCGCGGTCGGTGTACTCGATGCCCTCGCGCACGAAGCTCTTGTGCAGCGAGAGGTACACGTTCTTCCTCTCTTCCATGTCTTTCCTCCTTTTCGTTTTCGATCGGTCCTTGTCTTCATCCGCCGGGACGCGTGCCCCGGCGCGGTGCCCCTATCTCATGGCGACCGCCCCCTTCCTCGCTTTTCCGCTAGAAGCCGCTCACGATGTCGCGCGCCCAGGAGCCGCTTTTCACGAGGGCCAGGATGAGCAGCACGCACATGGCCAGGTACTGCAGCGCGTAGGTGAGCCCGTTCGCGACCGCGTCGGCCGGGGTGCCCGTCCCGGGGTTCGCCCCGGTGAGCCCGCCGAGCACGAGCGGGAACGATATGAGTAGCACGAGGATGATGACGCCGGCGATGCAGACCGCCCCGAAGCTCTTCAGGTAGCCGAGGCCTATCTGGCGCGTGGCGTCCATGCCGAGGAACGCCAGCGGGATCGGGGCGAACGCGGCCATGATGTAGAGCTGGAGCGCGCGGGCCCAGCAGACCACGAGGGCGACGACGTAGGCCGCCAGCACCACGACCCAGCTGATGAGGCTCACGACGAGCATGGCGATGAGCGACGGGATGTCGTCGTCGGTGGTGACGACGGACACCTCGGGCAGGTCGAGCGCGCCTCCGGCGCCGAAGAGCGCCTCGACTCGGTCGATGGCGAGCCCGCAGACCTCGTAGATCGACGCCATCAGGTCGAAGCTGTTCTGTATGAGGAACAGGAACACGGCGAAGAACACGAGGAGGAAAACGACCTCCTTGACGCCGGGGAGGCTCTGGCTGCCGTCCATGCGCTGGGAGATCTCGATGAGCTTCAGGGTGAAGACCAGGCCGAGCACCCCGCACCCGATCGGCAGGATGGCAACCTGCCATACGCCCCGGGCGACGTCGTGCATGGTCAGGTCGCTCGAGCTCGTGAGCATGTGCGCGAAGTCGGCCGAGAGGATCCCGTTCGCGCCGATCGACCCGAGCACGCCCGTTTGCGCCTTGAACATCCAGTTGCAGCAGTCGCGCAGAAGGCCGCACAGCCAATCGTTGACGTCCCCGGCGATGTCGGCGTATGCCGGCTGCGCGGGGACGAGCAGGAGCGCGCAGAGGGCGAACGCCGTCGCGGCGGAGATGGCGAACGCCCTTCGGCGTCGCGCCTTGAGCGCCCCCATGGCTACATCGCCTCCAGCGAGCCGCCGCGCGAGACCACGGTGACCACCGTCGAGGCGGGGTCGTCGAGCGTGAAGGTCGTCGACGCGACGTTCCCGGCGTAGTCGAGCCACACCTCCTTGTCCCAGGTGGCTCCCGTCGCCTGCGGGGACACCTCCGCCGCCTTCCCGGCGACGGCCTCCTCGATGGCGGCGACGTCTGCGCCCAGCGCCTCGGAGAGGCGGCCGTCGGTGCCGGTCACGGAGAACGCTCCGTCTTGCGCCTTCTGGGGCGTGTACGCCTGCGTCAGGAGGTCGCAGGCCAGGGTGCGGGCGTCCCCGTCGCCCGAGACCTGGATGAGCGAGAGGCCTCCTGGCTTCTCATTGGTTCCCTTGACGTCGATGGGCACGCTGAGCACGCCGCCGGCCTCGGAGGGCTCCTCGGCCGAGAAGAACCAGGCGCGCTCGGTGCCGCCTGAGCTCTCCACCATGGCGCCCTCGACGATCCGCAGCGTGGCTGTCGGGTCGTCGGCGCCCGTCCATGCGGTGTTCCAGAGCGCCTCGGCGCCCGAGGCGGCCTTCCCGGTTGCCGCGTCGGCGCCTGCAGCCGCGGGCTGCTCTTGCTCCTGGGGACTATCCTGCGCGCCTTCCTGCGGGGCGATGGCGCAGCGCGCCGCGCCCGCGCCGAGCGCCACGACGAGCGCGCCTGCCGCGACGGCGGCCATGACCCTTGACTTTCCCTGCATTGGTTTCTCCTATCTCGCGGTGAGCGCGCAGCTGAAGCTGCCGATGCCGCTCGCTATGCGGCACACGTCGCCCGTTCGCGGCTCGTGTATGTACCTGTCGTCGCCGATGTAGATGGCCACGTGGCCCGAGCGGTAGAGGATGTCGCCGGGCTTCGCCTCCGAGAGCGGTATGCGCCTGAGCTCCTCGTACTGGGAACCCGTGTAGTGGCTTATGCGGATGCCCGCCTGCGCGTAGCAGTACTGCGTGAGCCCGCTGCAGTCGAGCGCCTTGCCGGGGGTCGAGCCTCCCCACACGTAGGGCACGCCGAGCTGGCTGTACGCCGCCTCGACGATCGCGTTCTCGCTCGCGGATGCGTCCTTCAGGTCCTCGACCGTCATGGAGTCGAGCCGGTAGAGGCCCCATTGCGCCATGATCGACTTCAGGGACTCGACGTAGGACGAGTCGGTCGCCCAGCCGGCGTCCTTGAGCCCCTCGGCCATCCTGTCCGAGTCGTGCCTCTCGATCGCCTCGCGGATGAGGGCGTTGCCCGAGTAGCGCTCCGCCTGCAGGAAGACCCTGCTGCGGAAGCGGATGCACTCGGCGTCGCCGGTGAAGCGGATGAAGCTCGCCGTGATCTGGGTGTGCTCGCCGGGCACGTACTCCTCGCTGGTGGCCCAGTTCGCCTTGCCGGCCACCTCGGGGCAGCCCGCGTAGCCCGACCACCACTTCATGCCGAAGAGGTTGTGGTCGCGCTCTGCGAGCTGGCTCATGCGGTCGCCCTGGCCGGACTCCTGGATGATCTGCGCGATGGTGCAGCCCGCCGGGTGCCCGTACTCCTCCTGGCACTCGAGCGCCGCCTCGACCATCTCGTAGGTGATGTAGGGCGGCAGCCCCTCGAGGCCCCGCTTGGAGGCCGCATCGTCCCAGAAGCCGAGCAGCGCGCTCAGCAGCTGCGCGACGGCGAGCGCGCATGCGACGAAGGCCATAATCCCGGCCACCGCCCCGAGCAGGGCGGGCGCGGCGCCCGAGACCGCGCCCGCGATCGCGGAGG
>UQZI01000001.1 GCA_900545555.1 uncultured Collinsella sp. | reverse complement strand
TGCGACACCGAGAGCTGAATGTTCTTGGTCGAGCGGTCGAGCAGGTCCATGTAGGACCAAGCGATGATGTCCTCACTGAGCGGCTTGCCCAGGTGCTTCATAAAGCCTTCGACGATATGCTCGAGCGCGGGGCTGATGGCGCGTAGCAGACCGCGAGCACCGACCTCGGCGCCCAGCAGGCGCAGCTGGTTTTCGCCCGACATGGAAAACTTGATGTCGTTGACGCGCACGACCTTCATGCCCTGCGTGTCGACAATCTGCTTGTTGAGCACGTCGCGGGCAAGCAAGAGTTCGGTCGGCTGCAGGTACGAAAAACGGATTTCGGTGGCCGACGTCTTAAGGTGTACACCCGTCTCGTCGATACGGTCGACCCATTTGCGCCAGCTGATCATAAACGGCGTCTTGCCGGGACCGCGGAACGCGAGCGACGTCACGTGTGGAAAAACTTCGCCGGTAGCAATACCAAAATCGTTGACCACGCCGAGCTTTTCGCCGTCGACGTCCAAGACCGGCAATTTGAGCATCTCACTCAGATAATTCAATGGTGCTCCCCATCATTGTTCCTCCGAACGCGGCCGCGCGTGCGGCGTCCGGGGGCTTCTGGATATGTATACGCATGCGCGGGCGGCACGCCGCTCGACGCTTACACCCCGTGCATGCGCAAAAAGCACCTGCATGGGGTCATCGACTGTATGGTCGAGGTTTGGATTTCACCTGTAACCTTTCTCTTGACCCTCATTAACCGCAGTAACTATAGCATCAGCATCGCCCTGCGGCATCGAATTTATGCGCTGCACATTGCAGGCATACCAAACGCTGACGCATCCGTGACATAGCCATTCGGGACGTTCTTAAACGACTACCCAATGACTACTCTGTGGTGTCATCGTCCTCGGCAAGTTGGGGGAACACGGCGCCTTTGGGCATGGTGACCTTCGTCAGCGAGGTGAGCTTTTTGCTCAGCGACGTGTCCGTCTTGACCAGGTCGCTGAGCGTCACGATCTTGTAGCCGTCGGCGACAAGGCCGTCGATAATCTGCGGCAGCGCCTCGAGCGTCTGCTCGGCGCATTCGTCTCTATCGGTGAGCAGCACGATATTGCCCGGCGTCACCGAATCGAGCACCGTCGAGACCTGCTCGTCGGCACCGTTGAGCAGCCAGTCGCCCGAGTCAATATTCCACGAGACCACGGCGGAGACCAGGTCCATCGCATCAATCCAGTTTTGCTCGTCAAAGGCAGCGTAGGGAGCACGCAGCAGCATCGTCTTCACGCCGGTCGCCGACTTAATCGCATCGGTGCCTTTCGTGATCTGCTCGCGTACCGCCTCACGGTCCTGGCCCTTGAGCGAATCGTCGCTGTAGCTGTTGGATCCGATTTCGCACCCGGCATCGACAATCGCCTTGGCCGTGGCGGACGAGGCCTCGACCGCATCGCCCGAAAGGAAGAACGTCGCGGTGACGCCCTTTTCCTTGAGTACCTGCAAAATCTGCTTGGTCGCTCCGCTCGGGCCCTCATCAAACGTCAGCGCCACGTACTTTTCGTTGCCCTTGGGCGCCACGCTCGCGCACGCAACGACGCAATCGGTAGCGGGCACAACCTCGCCGCGGTCCTGCGTCTTACCCGATTGCTCGCCGACCCACACCTCCGAGCGGCCCTGGACACCCCACGTCTGCACATACTCGATAGCGCCCGTGCCCTCGACCTTGAGCTTGGGCTCGATAACCGTAGCCTGAACCTCGTGCTTCTCGTAGGTGTTACGGCCATCCTTGACCGTCACCTTCTCGCCGCCCTCAAGTTCGCGGCTTTTCCACTTACCCTGTTTTATGCGCTTGCCGTCCACCTTAACCGACAGCTTTTCGCCGCCATGGCGGGTCAGCACGCTGTCATCGACGGCCAGCAGGTCGCCTGCGTCGTAGGTGTCAGTCAACTCCTGGTCGTCGATGAGATTCTGCAGCGTAGAGCCGACGCGCACCGCGGTCTTCTGGCCGTTGAGCTCCACGTCCACGCTGCGGTTGACGTAGCCCACGACGGCAGCGATAAACAGCACAAGTGCGCAACCCACGGCGATGAGCGCATAGGGCAGACGGGACGGTCGGCGCGGCGAGCGCCCGTTGCCGATGCGCGCGCTGCGGTCGCTAAACCCGCGGCTATGGTTGAGGTACATCGCGCCGGGCTTACGGCGACGGCGGCGCTGACCGCTGGGCAGCTGCCCCAGGTCGCGGCGCGCCGTCGGACGCGCACCCGAGCGCCCGTTTAAGTTGGATCCATTTTGGCGCATGTGCCCTCCCCCATAAACACAGCAAGCCGGAGCAACAGGTCTCCGGCTTGCCTCCCATCATTTGGTACGTCGCTATTTTGTAGCTTTTGACGAGCCTCCGCTCGCCTTTTGGTATTCGTCCTTAAAGGCCTTGAACATGCCGCGCGTCTTGCCGAGCTGCTTGCCCAGTGCGCGGCTGCCCTTGTCCACGGCAACCGATCCCTTATCGTCGAGTACCTTAGCGCCCTTTTTGACCTTATCGCCCACCACGACGCTGGCCTCGGCGGCCTTGGCAGCCGCACCGCCCGAATACCCGAGCGACTTGACCTCGTCCGAGACGACCATCGCGCCGTTCTCGTAGCCGCGCAGCATCGTCGGTGGCACCTGCGTGTCGCCCACCAGCACGCTCGAAGCGGCACCGGCGGTCACATAGAATGCCTGCACGACACCCGAGCGTGGCTTGAACTCAACGTCCGAGCAGTAGCCCACGACATCGCCCGATTCCGTGCGCACGTCCATGCCAACCCAGATGATGCAATCGTCCAGGTTGATGTCGAGGCGCTTGGCGGCGGCAGCATCGTACGTGTCCTTGACGTCATCGACCGCAATGGCACCCTCGTAGACACCAATGGCGTCGAGCGCTACGAATCGGTCGGGGCGCTCGATCATGCCCGCGATATCGGACTGGCGGACCATAAAGCCGACCACGCGCGTACCGCCCGGGGTAAAGACCGGAAAGTGAATCTTTCCGAGCTTTTTAGGGCTGCGCGGCGTGCCGTCCTTTTTGGTGCGCTTGTCCTCGGTAGGCTTGCGATAAATCTTGGCGCCGACAAAATCCCCGGCGCGCATTATGCCTCGGTCGAGGGCTCCGCAGCCTCGGTATCAGCCTCGACGGCGTTCTCGACCACGACGTCGGCGGCAGGCGTCACGTTGCCACCCGAAATGGCGTCGTTGAGCTGCTCGCGCAGCTGGTCCATGCGCTCGCGGGCCAGGTCGACCTTGGCGCGCAGGTCATCGGTCTTGGCGTCGACCATCGGACCAAAGTCGTTGACCGCGGCACGAGCCTCCTCGGCACTGTGCTCGTAGGTGTCACGCATGTTGTCCCAGGCATCGTTGGCGATATCGGCGGCCATGGCGCGGGTCTCGGCACCCGAGCGCGGGGCCAGAGCAACGCCGATGATAGCGCCGGCGGCAGCACCAAAGAGCGCACCGGAGACAAAGCTGAAAGTCTTACCCATGATCATTCCTCTCCTGCGGGCACGTCGGTGCCCACCGTTTGAATGCTGTCCATTATACCCGCAGCGCATCACTTGCCGCTCCGCTCATCTGCGTACGGCAAAGGCGCAGGTACGTGATGGTGATAAACGCGTAGGCCTACTCCTGGGGCATAGCCGGCATGGCCACCGTGGCACCCGGGTCCTCGCCGGCGCCGTCCACGAGCGGCAGGCCGCCCTCATGCGCAGGTCCTGCCGGAACCGTCGCCGCACCGCCAAAGACGGCAGCGGAGGCCTCGTGGTTCTCGGCAACCGCGCCCTCGGTATCAATCGCCACCTGGGGCTCGTCGTCAAAGTTGGGGACGCCCTGGGGCTCGGTGGGAACGGGCTCGGCGGTCGCATCGGCAACGGGCTCGGCGTCGACCGGCACATCGCCCTCGTCAGCGCCCTCGTCCTCGGCAGCATCTTCGCCGTTCGCAGCAGCGACGGCCTCGTGAGGATCCTTGCCCTCGGCCTCGGCGCGCATGCCCAGCACCAGGTTGCGCAGGCCCGCGACCGTGCCTTCCACGTCGGGGGCAGGCTGGTCGGCGTGCAGGTACGCCCAGTCCATCATAAAGGTGGCCGACGACAGCGCACCGATGGCCAGTGCGTCGTCGGGGCACGAAAGCTCGACCTCAAAGACACGCTCGTCATGCTCGCTTACGCGCGTGCGGCCGCACGAGATGCTACCGGCAAGACCGGTCTCGTTCATGAGCTCGACCGTCACGTGCTCCAGCAGGTGGCAGAGCTCGGTCTGACCCATGCAATCCTGGAACTCGCGGCCGGAATCACCCAGGCACAGGTGCTTGGCAATCGCCGGTACCAGGTAGTACACGCGCGCCGTGGCCTCGATGTCCTCCGAGGTCATGAGCGGCATGCCGGGGTTCACCAGCACATGCGCGCAGATCTTGTCCTCGCTGACGGTGACCTTAAGGATGTTGAACAGGCCTGCCATAACTCTCCCCTACTCTTCCTTGTCCTACTCGTCGCCATCGTGCGGGTCCACAGAGCCCGCACCCGACGCCGCCGGCTTCTCTGCCGAAGACTCGGAATCCTTCTTATCGGTTTCGGCCGGAGCGATCACGCGAATGAGCGAGATGCGCTGGCCACGCATCGACTGCACTTTAAACTTGTACCCCGCGACCTCAAACACCTCTCCGATGTCGGGCACCGAGTCGCAAAGCTCCAAGATCCAGCCGGCGATGGTTTCATAATCATCGCTTTCCTCGAGCGGCCAACCAAGCTCAATCGCGTCATCGCACGAAAAACGCCCATCAACGAGCCACTCGCGGCGCGAAAGGCGCGTGAGATACTTGTTGTCGGGGTCGAACTCATCCTCGATCTCGCCCACGATCTCCTCGACGATGTCTTCGATGGTGATGATGCCGGCCGTGCCGCCGTACTCGTCCACGACGACCACGATCTGGTCGTGCGAGGTCTGCATCTCGGACAGCAGCGGCAGGATGTCCTTGGTATCGGGCACAAAGGTGGCGTCGCGCAAAAAGTCGGCAATGGGCTGGTCGCCCTTGCCGTCGAGCGCGGGCTGGATCAGGTCCTTGATGTGCGCGATGCCCGCGACATTGTCGGGGTCCTCGTGATAGACGGGGATGCGGCTGAAGCCGGTCTGGCGCATGGTGGACAGCACGTCGGCGACTGTCTCGTCGTCCTCGCACATGGTGGTGTCCACGCGCGGCACCATGACCTCGCGGGCAACGGTGTCGCCCAGGTCGAAGATCTCGTGAATCATGCGCTTTTCCTCGTCGAGCAGGTCGTCCTGCTCCGAGACCATGTACTTGATCTCTTCTTCCGAGACGTTCTGGCGGTCGTCGGCACTCTTGATGCGCAGGATACGGGCCAGGCCATCGGAGCAAGCGCCAGTCAGCCACACGAGCGGGCGAGCAATCTTCTGGAACACGGAAAGCGGGCCCACGACCTGCTTGGACACGCCCTCGGCATTGGCCAGGCCGATGCGCTTGGGGACGAGCTCGCCGATCACGATGGACACGAAGGCGACCGCGACGGTGATGATGACCGGCGCCAGGCCGCGCGCGATGGCGGAGAGCGGCGCGATGCCAAAGCTCATGAGCCACGTGGCGAGCGGGTCGGACAGGCTCGTCGAGGCGACGGCGGACGAGGCGAAGCCCACGAGCGTGATGGCGACCTGGATGGTGGCGAGCAGCTGGTCGGAGTCGGCAGCCAGCTTAATGGCACGCTCGGCGCGCTTGTCGCCCTCCTCGGCATCGTGCTCCAACACGGCGCGCTTGGCCGTGGTGAGCGCCATCTCGGACATAGAGAAGTAGCCGTTGATGAGGGTCAAAACGAGGGTGGTGATAAGGGAGATGGTTATGTCCATCGGGAGTTTCTCGAACCTCCAAGATTCGGGACGTCAGGGTAAAACGTTGGTGGCTGATACGGCAATTGCACTGTCGCCCAAACGGGGACGCGGGCGAGCAGGCGTGGTCGCTAGATTACGAAGAGAATCACCGCCATGAACTGGAAGATGCTGCCGGCGAGCACCCACAGGTGAAACACGCTGTGCAGGTAGCGCACATTTTTGGCGATATAGAACGGCACGCCCACGGTGTAGCACACGCCGCCGACGGCGAGCAGGGCAAGCGCCACGGGATTCAGCAGCGCCACAAGCTCGGGCAGCTTAAAGACAACGAGCCAGCCCATCAGCAGGTAGACCAGGCCGCTTACCCAGTGCGGTTGACGCTCGCGCATAAAGCACTCGAGGGCGATGCCGATAATGGCGATGGCCCATACGGCGAAGAACAGCGCAGCGCCGCCGTCGTTTGCGAGCGTGATGAGGCAAAACGGCGTATAGCTGCCGGCTATGAGCAGGTAGATGCAGCTGTGGTCGATGATGCGAAACACGCGCTTGGCGCGCGCGGGTTGAATCGCATGGTAGAGCGTGGAGGCTAGGTATTCGAGGATGATGCTGACGCCATAGACAATTGCCGCGGCCATGTGGGCCGGGCCACCGCCGCGCAGTGCAGCGAATACGATCAGGAGCACCAGACCCGCAATACCCAGCAAGCAGCCGACACCATGGGTGACGGAGTTCATAATCTCCTCGCCCACCGTGTAGTGCGGAACGGCCGCGGCCTTGGGTCGCGGCTTGGAACTGTCGCTCGAATCGGACATGCCGGTTACATCCTCCAACGTAAAGAGTTCTCAACACTATATCAAAGCGTCTGGGTGCGTGCGAAATTTGCACCATACGTGACCCTTTGTTTACCCATTCTTTGCCTGTTGACGCATCAACGGCAAACGTCCATAATGCGCTTGCATTAAATGTTGATGTATTAACATCTTATAGGAAAGCTTCTTATGTCTCAAAACGCACGTTCCCATCGAAAGCTCAAGATAGCCGGCGTCGTTGCGCTGGTGCTCGTTGTCGCGCTGCTGGGGTTTGCCGGCAACTTTCTGTTTGACTTCGCGCTGAATCCCCGCGCGCCATACACCATGAAGATGATGCAGGACGGCAAGGACGCCGAAAAGGGCGAGCAGCCGGATGCCGAGGAAACCGAGGCGCGGGCGTGGTTTAAAGAGAATCGCGAGAGCAGCAACCTCACCGCAGATGACGGGACCGAGCTCGCCGCTTGGTATTTTGCCGCCCCGGAGAGCACACACGGCTACGCCGTCTGCCTGCACGGATATACCGACGAGCCCATCGGTATGGCCCGATACGTCAAGCGATTCCACGACCGCGGCATGAACGTACTCGCACCCGCCGCCCGCGCCCACGAACGCTCCGGCGGCGACTATATCGGCATGGGCTGGCCCGAGCGGCTCGATGTCGTTGCATGGATTGGGCGGATCGTTCAGGCTGACCCCGAGGCGCGCATCCTGGTCTTTGGCGAGTCGATGGGCGCGGCGACTGCCATGAACGTAGCGGGGGAATCTCTGCCCGCAAATGTGAAATGCATTATCGAGGACTGCGGCTATACAAGCGTTTGGGACGAGTTTTCTCTGCAGCTCAAGGATGTATTTGGCCTGCCCAGCTTTCCTTTGCTCGATGTAGCAAACTTGGTGTGCAACGTGCGCGCGGGCTACGACTTTCATAAGGCGAGCAGTGTGGAGCAACTCAAACACGCGACGGTTCCCATGCTGTTTATCCACGGCGACCAGGACACCTTTGTGCCGTACAGTATGCTCGACCAAAACTACGAGGCGTGCGCCAGCAAGGTTAAACAGAAGCTCACTATCCACGGCGCCACCCACGCCAAGAGCGCGCAAGTTGACCCCGAGCTCTACTGGAATACGGTCGACGACTTCCTCGATAGGAATTTTTAGGGAAAAAGCGGCGTCTGGGGATTTATCTAACCCCCTATTTTCGGAAGTATGCGGCAAATCCTGGAACTGCCGACCAGACCGCAGTTTTACCAACAATTTATCAGGGGTTTTGTTGCCAAAAAATGTCGTGTGCTCGGCGGTCTTGAAATTTGCCGCATACTTCCGGAAAGCCGCCCGCAAGCGCTGTGCTCACGGGCGGCTTTTGCTAACGCTGCGCTACAAAAGCGCTTGATTTGTCCAATAGCTAGATGCTACTTGACCTCAATGAGCTCGTACTTGCTCGTGCCCAGGCCGATCTTCTCGGCATGCGCGATGCACGCGCGCCAGTCGGTGTCGGGATGCGTGATGCAGAAGGGATCCTTGGCCTGCTCGCCCTCCAAATGCTCGTGGTTATGCTCCATCTTGGCCGCGCTGTCGGTAAGCTCGGTGTTAGGCAGCGGCTCGGATGCCATGACGGCATCGGCGCAGGCCTGGTCGATGGCGACCGGGTCGAAGCTCGCGAACATGCCGATGTCGTTGACGATGGGCGTGTCATTCTCGGGATGGCAGTCGCAGTTGGGGCTGATGTCCATGGCGAGCGAGATATGGAAGCTGGGGCGATCCTGGACAACGGCCTTCGTATACTCGGCGATCTTGTAGTTGAGTACGTCGGCCGCGGCGTCATAGTCGGGCTTGATGCAGTCCTGGTTGCACGCCGCAATGCAGCGTCCGCAGCCCACGCAGCGATCGTGGTCGATGGTAGCCACGTGAACCGTGCGGGTGCTGCCGTTGGCAAGCTCGCGCTCACGCGTACCGTCAAACGTGATGGCGCTGTGCGCGCATATCTTCTCGCAGGCACGGCAGCCAACGCAGTTGGTGGTATCGACGCTCGGCTTGCCGGCGGCATGCTGCTCCATCTTGCCGGCACGGCTGCCGCCTCCCATGCCCAGGTTCTTCATGGCGCCGCCAAAGCCGGCCTGCTCATGGCCCTTAAAGTGGGTGAGGCTGATCACGATGTCGGCGTCCATGAGCGCCTGGCCGATCTTGGCCTCGTGCACGTATTCGCCGCCCTCGACCGGGACGAGTGCCTCGTCGGTACCCTTGAGGCCGTCGGCGATGATGATCTGGCAGCCTGTGGCGTACGGGGTAAAGCCGTTCTGGTAGGCGGTGTCGATGTGCTCGAGCGCGTTTTTGCGGCTACCGACATAGAGCGTATTGCAGTCAGTGAGGAAGGGCTTGCCGCCCAGCTCCTTCACCACGTCCGCGACGGCGCGGGCGTAGTTGGGGCGCAAAAAGCTCAGGTTGCCCAGCTCGCCAAAGTGAATCTTGATGGCGACAAACTTGTTCTCAAAGTCGATCTGCTCGATACCGGCGCGGCGAATGAGGCGCTTGAGCTTGTCGAGCTGGCTCTCGCGAGCATGCGTGCGCAGGTTGGTGAAGTACACCTTAGCGGGTGCTGCGGGTGCAGTTGCGGTCATATATCTATCCCCTCGGTCTATATGGCGTTACAGACATAGAGGATGGTACCGTTGAAGTGGGGTTGAAGTCAAGCGCAACGCCGAGTCGCTAGGCACTCATTGGGGACAGACTTAAATGAGTGCTTGCCGCCCGGCCAGCGAGCCGGCGATCCGGCAAAGACTGTCCCCGATGACTAGTCATTTAAGAACGTCCCCAATGACTACTCTTGGACTTTGAGGGCTTCGGCCAGGCTGACGCGCTTGATGGAGCGCGTGTGCAGCAGCGCCACGACCAGGTAGGTCGCAAAGCCAATGCCGACGCATGCAGCCATGGACCAAGCGGGCACGTAGATCTCGATATTGCCGTTGTAGGCGAGCAACATAGAGCGGAAGATGGCCGTGAGCGAACCAATTATGACCGGCAGGCTCAGCACGAGCGACGCCACCACGCACAGCGTAATCGAGCGGATGTACAGATGCGAGATCTCGCTATCGCGATAGCCAAAGACCTTCATGTAGCCAATCGAACGGGCGCTGTGGTCGATCACAGCCTTGGTCAGCAGGTACATAAACAGCAGGAAGATAAACACCGCGAGCCCGACCATCATGCCGATCATGTCGCTCATCATGCCGATGAACTGGTCACCCACGGCGCGCATGTCGTCGGGCGTGGTGTCGCCGGCAAAGTAGCGCGCGTCGAGGTCGAGCTTCTCGTCGCTCACATAGCCGTTAAAGTAGGCGGCGTCGTTGTCGAACAGCTCGTTAAAGTCGTCGATACTCATATAGATGTTCATGTCCGACTTGGAGCCCCAGGCACAGTCCTTGCCCGCGTACTCAAAGGAATAATGCTCACCCTCGTACTTGTCGCTGAGCGTGACCTTCTGGCCCTCGCTCCAGCCAAACTTATCGAGCAGACCGCCGCCAAAGACGACGCGGCCATCGCCGATGTTGAGGCCCTTCCAGTAGCGCGAATCGGACGAGATGCCGTAGACAGAAATCGTCTCCTCGCCATTGCCGTCGCCACGGTCGTACTGCAGCTGGTGAACGGCATATTTCTCGGCCTGCGCGATTGCGCCCGCGCCGTTGTCGGTCGTATTGACCGGGTGGATATCGTCGTTGTCAGTGTCGATCTTAGAGGCCTTGTCGATCAGATCGATGGCCTCATCGCGGTTGCAGCCGAGGGCATCGGCAAGATCGTCAAGGCGCGCGTAGAGCGCATCCTTCTTGTCCTGGACCTTGGCAAGCGCATCCTGCGCTGCGGTCAGGCTCTCGGCAGACGGAGATGCGGTCGCGGCATCGGCTGCCGTCTGCGCCGCATCGGCCGCGCCGTCAAGCTCGTCATCGGCATCCTGGGCGGCAGAAAGCAGCGCGCCGTCAACCGACTGCAAGCGCTCGAGTGCCGACCACTGCTCGCGCTCCTCGGTAGTGCCCTCGAGCTCCAGCGGCGCCTTGAGTGTGTACTGATGCTCGGCGACCAGGCTCGTCTCGAGGTTGTCGGCGTAGTGCGTCATCGTGGGCAAAATCGCCAGGCCAAAGAGCAGCAGCAGCGAGGCGAATGCAATGCCCACGAAGAGCGTGGCGAAGTTGCCCAGGTTGCGCAGGAAGACGCGCAGGCGGAAGCGCGAGACAAAGCCCATGCACTCCGGCAGCTGCAGGCCGCGCTTGGTGCCCGATTTGCCGCTCGCCTCGTGACGAAGGAACTGCAACGGCGTCTTGCCCATCTTGCGAAGCAGGCCCACCAGCGTGATGAGGATGAGCGCAGCGGCGGGGACCACGGCACACTTCACGAAGATCTCCCAGCTCCAGTACACCTGGAAGGGCGGCAGGCTGTACGAGCCGTAGTAGAGACCGCGCATGGGCTCGGTAAAGAACGCAACGCCGAGCGCGGTTCCCAAAAGTGCCGCGAGCACGCCCACGATGGCGGGAAGTGCCAGGTAATGCAGCACGATCTCGCGACGGCGATAGCCGCTGGCGAGCAGCGTGCCGATAATGGCGCTCTCCTCCTCGATGGTGGCGTCGGTAAGGACCACAAAGACAAACGCCATGATCACGATGATAATGTCGAGCAGCGTCATCCACATCATGGAGTCGCCGTCGACGTCGTCGCGCGCATAGCCAATGCCCTGATTGGAATCGGCATCGATCAGATCGTCCACGCGCGCATCGGCATCGGCCAGCGCCTCGACCATATCCTGCTCCGTATCGATGCGATCCGCGGTGGGGAGGTCGCGATCGGTAAAGGTAAAGGAGTAGGTGTAGGCAGGCGCGCCGCCGGCGTCCTCAAGCGCGGCAAAGCCGGCGTCGGTGACCTCGGCCACGCCGTACGTGATGGTGTTCACCGTAAAGTCCGAATTGTCGAGGAACAACGCCTGGCTATCGGGCTGGGTCATGATGCCGCAGATGGTGTAGGTGCGGCCCTCAAGCTCGACCTTATCGCCCACGGCGAGGTCGTTGTTGGTGGCGAAGACACGGTCGATTGCCACCTCATCGTCCGTCTTGGGCTGCCTGCCTTCGCAGTAGGACGCAATGTCAACCTTGGTGCGATGCGCGTAGGTGCGCAGGGTGCGCTTGGTGCCGTCGTCGCCAGCCGCCTTTTTGATGATGGCGTCGATAGAGAAGTTCTTGTAGAACGTAACGCCGCCGACGTCGCCGGCTGCATCCTCGGCGGCCTTGAGCTGGTCTTTGGTAGCCTCGAAGGAGGTGGTCACGCGGCCGTCCTCGATCGTGTAGTCTTCGCGCATGTCATCAATGAGGCAGCCGATGGAATGCGCCGCGAGCAAAAAGCCCGAGGTAAGGGCGATGCTTCCGCACATAAGCAAAAAGATGCCCAGGTACTTGCCGATATTGCGGCGCAGCTCGCGCGGGAGACGTTTTGCGAGAGGTGTCATGGCGTCGCCTACCAATCGAGATCGGCGGCCGCAACGGGTGACTCGTTGAGCTCGTCCTCGACGATGCGGCCGTCGCGCAGGCGCAGCACGCGATTTGCCATGCGCGCGATGGCGGCATTGTGGGTGACAATGATGATGGTGCAGCCGTAGGTGCGGTTGACATCCTCCATGAGCCGCAAGATTTCCTTGGATGTCTTGTAGTCGAGCGCGCCCGTGGGCTCATCGCACAGCAGCAGGCCCGGATTTTTGACGAGCGCACGGCCGATGGCGCAGCGCTGCTGCTGGCCACCTGAGACCTGGCGCGGAAACTTGTTGCGGTGCTCGTAGAGGCCCAGCGAGCGCAGCAGATCGTCGACATTGAGCGGGTTTTTGGACAGGTGCGCCGTGACCTCGATGTTTTCCTTGATGGTAAGGTCGGGCACCAGGTTGTAGAACTGGAAGACAAAGCCCAGCTCGCGGCGTCGGTACTCGCCCAGATCGGCGGGCTTGAGCGCCGTGAGATCGCAGCCGTCCACCATGATGGAGCCGCCGTCGGCATCCTCCAAGCCGCCGATCAGGTTGAGAAAGGTCGACTTGCCCGAGCCCGAGGGCCCCAGCATGACGCAGATCTCGCCGCGGTTGATGGACGTGTCGATGCCGTCGAGTACCGTCAGGCGCGCATCGCCGTCGCCGTAGTGTTTCTTGAGTCCGTTGACCTGGACGTAGGCACGCTTTGTCGCCATGCTATCCCCCGTTGTTAGCCTTCTGCTACTTTTCTAGGCTAATAGTAAACCCGGGCGAACTATTTTTAAGCGACGTGCACGGCTTTTTTCCAACCTACTCATTGGGGACAGACTTAAATGAGTGAAATCGCTCATTTAAGTCTGTCCCCAATGAGTGCCGGCAGGAAAGGAACGTCCCCAAGTGCCGACATATTGGGACAGTCCTTGCCAGCCCGACCAGCGGCCCGGCGAATCGACAAAGACTGTCCCCAATGACTGGTCATTTAAGAACGTCCCCAATGACTAGGTGGCTAGGCGTGGGATTTGTTGTGGGCGAGGGCCAGGCCTACGGCGGCGATGGCGGCGGCGAAGAGCACCGTGACGCCCAGATCGCAGGCGATGTCGCCCAGCACGGTGGACGTCAGGTCCGCGGCGAGCGCCTTGCCGATCGCGTCGTTCACCCAATACGTCGGCACAAAGTGCGCCACCGTCTGCACGGCCGAGCCCATGAGCGACAGCGGCATCCAGGCGCCGCCCAAAAACGTCATGAGCATGCCGAGCAGGTTGCCCACACCGTTGAGCAGCTCCTCGCGCGCGCCCAGGCTCGACAGCGTAAAGCCAACAGCCAGCGGCGTGCACGCCAGGGCAAACGTTGCCGCCAGCGCCAGGCACACGCGACCCACGCCGACCTCGGCAACCGCGCTGGCAAAGCCCACGACGCCCATCATGCTCGACACGAGCCAGATGCAGACGGTGAGCACGGCGGCGGCCGCGAACACAGCGAGCGAACGCTGGCGCTCAGAGACCGGGCTGGCATCCATGCGGCGCACGCGCTCGGGCTCGTTCATGCCCGAGAACACCAGTCCCACCGACACGATGACCGACGAGATGATCGCGTACGCGCCAAAGTTGAAGTACGACTCGAGCGTGGTAGCAGCAGTCGAGTCGACCTTGACCTGCTCGATCTGGACCTCCGCGCGCTTTGCGGCCGCGTGCTCGGCGGCCCTTGCGACGTCGCCGTTGGAGGCAGCGGGCTCTAGTGCGGCCGCAGCGCCCGCGAGCGAGATCCACCGCGAGGCCTCGGCAGACGAAAGCGCTGCCGCCATGGTGCCGGAGCCGTACGTCACGTCGAGTTTGGGCAGGGCCTCCCCCGCGCGGGCGGCTGCAACAAGATCGTCCTCAAACCCCTCCGGGATAAAGAACACGCAATCGGCGCTGCCCTTGGCGCTGTTGCTCTTGGCGAGCGCATCCGCAAGGTCGTACGTGTCGTCGCCGACGCCCGTGACCAGGTCAAAGCGTGAGCCCAGGTGCTTGGTAAGTGCCCGCGAAAGGTCGCTATTGTCGCGGTCGACCACGATCACGTTGGTGTCGTAGGGCTTGTACTCGGTAAGCTGCGACGAGTTCCAGCTCACCGAAGCCGCGATGAATACGCCCATGAGCGAGATGAACACCGTATAGATGAGCAGGTAGAACGGGTGCGCCAACGCCATGCGAAGCGCGGTCTTAAAGGTGCTCATAGCGGCTCCTTCCAAAGATCAGCGTAGCGGCGGCGACAAACACCAGGGCCATCAGGACGAGCGCGCCGGCGCGAACAGCGAAGGGCCCCAGGTCCTCAAAGAAATACAGGCGATTGAACATGTCGCAGATGAGCTTGACGGGGTTGAGCCAGCACTCGACCGGACAAGCGCGGGCGACGTCGTCGGCAAGCGCCATCGCCGGCTCGCCGTAGAGGCCGGCGAACAGGGCGCACGTGGTGGCAAAGCCCGTGAGGATGCCCGACTTGGATGCCTTGCCGCCCTTAACGGGAAGCGTGCCCACAAAAAGCCCCAGGCCCGTGGCGGCAAGCGCGGATGCAGCCCCGCCCAGCAGGCACAACCCCTCGCGCCCGCCAAAGTCGACGCCCACGACCAGGCGCACGTAGCCGATCGCAACCGCCATCGATGCAAAGGAAACCAGCCACGAGCCGACAAAAATGCCGGCCAGCGACGCCGTCTTGGAAAGACCGCCCACGCAGCGGCGCGCGCCAAGGCCCGACAGATTAGGCTGCAAATCGACGACGCTCAAGGCGGCAAACTCGGCAGACATCATCGCGACCAGGCCAAAGAGCGCGTAGTAGTAGATGACCGTGCCATCGGGCGTGGCACGAGTCAGGCTCACGCGGCGGGTTCCGCCCTCGAGCGACAGGGCGTGCGCAACCGCCGCCGGATCGGCGAGCACCGCCGGGTTGTCCTGGGCAATCTGGCGCATGAGCTCGACATTTTGCGTATACGAGCTTGCCACCGTTTCAAGGATGCTGCGGTCGGTGAGCACCGACGAGGCGCGCGAGCTGTCGTAACTCGACAGCAGCGTGAGCCTGGGCGTGCCCGCGGCATCAACCGTATAGATGCCCGCGACCTCGCCGGCCTTGAGCGCTTTGCGCGCGACAGCCAAGTCTTCGTACTCGCTCACATCGAGCAGCTGATCGTCGCCTGCCTTGGCAAGCGAAGCTGCCACATCCTTAAAGGTCGAGGCATCCCAGGCCTCGTCCGCCACGACGGCAACCGGCACCGGGTCGACCGTGCCGTCGGAGCTGAGGTTCGCAAACATAAACATGAACATCGTGGAAAGCGCGATAGGAAAGAGAGCGCCCCAGACCCACGTGCTCGGCCGGCGCAGCAGCGTCTTGACCGTGGTGATGATGGTGTTGAACATGGCCGCCCCCTAGTCGCGCAGCTCGCGGCCGGTGATCTCGAGGAACACGTCGTTGAGGGTCGGCGGTTCGGAATAGATGCGGCCGAGCGGCACGTCATGCGAGCGCAGCGCATCGAGAATGTCCGTCAGGTTGTGCGGGCTCGCTTCGCACGAAAACGTGAGCTGTCCCGCCGTTGCCGAAAGGTCCAGAACGTGCGGCAGGCTTGCGACGGCACCGAGCGCCGCACTCGGAACCTCGCCGACCTCGATTACAATCTTCTCGCCCATCTGAATCATGCGCTTGAGCTCGTCGTTAGTGCCCTGCGCCAGCACGCGGCCGCCGTCCATGATCATGATGCGGCTGCAGATCTGCTCGACTTCCTCCATGTAATGGCTGGTATACACCACCGTGGCGCCCTCGTCGCGCAGGCGGCAGATGCCCTCCAGGATGGCGTTGCGGCTTTGCGGGTCGACCGCCACCGTGGGTTCGTCAAAAAAGATGAGCTCGGGCTTGTGCGCGATGCCGCAGGCAATGTTGAGACGACGCGTCAGGCCGCCCGAGAGCTTGCCGGGGCGGAACTTGGTAAAGTCGCCCAGGCCGACAAAGTCGATCGCCTCGTCCACCAGCGCGCGGCGGCGCTTGCGGTCGTTGACGTAGAGACTGCAGAAATAGTCGATGTTCTCGCGCACGGTGAGCTCGTCGAACACCGCCACCTGCTGCGGCACCACACCGATGCGGCGCTTGAGGTCGTAGCGGGCGGGCGTCATGCGCTCGCCGAACAGCTCGATGGTGCCCTTGTCGTAGGCGAGCAGCTGCAGGATGCAGTTGATGGACGTGGTCTTGCCCGAGCCGTTGGGGCCCAGCAGGCCAAAAATCTCGCCGGGGGCGATGTTCAGGTTAAAGTGGTCGAGCGCAATAAGATCGTCGTAGCGCTTGACGAGGTTTTCGACGTGGACGATGTCTGTCATGAGGCGGCCCTTCTGTTGGTCGTGGCCCGGTACGATTGCATCATCGCAGGAGCGGGCGGCGCGCACCAGTGAGCTTTGTCACGAGTGCGGAGGTCTTGGTCGTACGGCCTGCCGACGCCCCCGCTTTGCCGCGCGGGAGAAATGTCACGGTTGCGCAGGCGGCCCCTCCACCACGCGCGGCATCGCGTACAATACCCGTATGAACAGGCTTTTCGACAAATCGATTGTGCTGGCGTGCTGCATCGCAGCCGCCACAGGCCTTGCTGTGGACGCTCGCTTAGTCGCGGCGTTTTGCCTGGGCGTTATTGCCACCTCACTGGCCGAGGTCGCACAGGGAAATCGCGCCCGCCGTGCGAGCGAGGCCGTGAGCTACGCTTACATCATCGCGGCTGTCTTCGTGCCGCCGTTTATGCCGTTTGCGCCTCTCGCCCTCTATGACATCGCGCGGCGCGTGCGCCGTGAGCACGCCTGGATCGCGTTGGGTGTCGGTGCTGTCTTTGCCTGTGCGCTCGTCGCGGACCTTCGCGGCGGCGCGCTCACCACCCGAACGCTGCTGCTAACCGCCATTCTTTCGGTCGCCGCCACGTTGCTGTCACTGCGCACCGCGCAGCTGGAGCGCGAACAGGAACGCATGCGCCGTACCCGCGACGAGCTGCAGGAACGAGCCCTCGCGCTCGAAGCGCGCAACCGCGATCTTGCCGACCGCCAGGACTACGAAGTCGAGCTCGCGACGCTCGCCGAACGCGCCCGCATCGCGCGCGAGATCCACGATAACGTCGGACACCAGCTCACGCGTGCCTCGCTACAAGCCGAAGCCCTGCGCGTGATCCACGCCGACGAGCCCGGCGTCGCCGCCGATTTCGCCGACGTCAAACGCACGGTTGACGAGGCGCTCCAACTTGTGCGTACTAGCGTCCATGCGCTCAACGACAACGCTGTCGACCTTTCCGTGCAGCTCGAACGCATTGTTGAAGGCGCGCGCTCGGACGGCGGCCCGCAGATTGAGCTTGAAGTTATGACCGAACATGCGCCCGCAAATGTCGCCAACTGCTTTGCGGCGGTCCTTCGCGAGGCGCTTTCCAACGCCATGCGCCACGCCCATGCCAATGCCGTTACCGTGCGGTGCATGGAGCATCCGTCGTTTTACCAGCTCATCGTTACCGATAATGGCGCGGACGCGACCCCGGCGAGCAGCAGCAACGTCGCAGAAGGCATGGGGCTCGGCTCCATGCGCGAGCGCGTCGAGGCGCTTGGCGGCACCTTCACCGCCGGTCCGCGCGCCGGTGCCGGCGGCTGGCGTGTGTTCGCCACCGTTCCCAAACAGCAAGGAGATGAGGGCCGATGAGGCTCATCGTTGTCGACGACGACCGCCTAGTGGTCGATTCGCTCAAGATTATCCTGGGCGCCCAAACGCAGATCGAGGTAGTGGGCACCGGAGCCGACGGCAACGACGCGGTGGCACTCTACGCCGAACTCGCACCCGATATCGCGCTGCTCGACATTCAGATGCCGGGGCGCGACGGCCTTTCGGCGGCGCGCGAGATCCTTGAGCACGACCCCGCGGCACGCGTGGTGTTTCTGACGACATTCTCGGATGACGAGTACATTGTGTCGGCGCTCAAGCTGGGCGCCCGCGGTTACCTGATCAAGACCGATGTCGCCGCCATTCCGCCAGCGTTGGCGCAGGTCATGGATGGCAAACGCGTGCTCGAGGGCAAGGCGATCGAAGATGTCGATTTTGATGGGGCGAACGCTGAGGCCGGTGCGACTCGCCGGCCCGCGGCCTTTGCCGGTCTGACCGACCGCGAGTTCGAAGTCGCCGAGCTCATCGCCCGCGGCCTCGATAACAAGGAGATTGCCGCCACGGCTTATATGGGAGAAGGCACGGTGCGCAACCACATCAGCTCGATCCTGGCCAAAATGGGCCTGCGCAACCGTACGCAAATCGCCATCGCCTACCTGCGAGGGTAATTACCCAACGGCCGACCGCTTTGGCATAGCAAAATGGCTGCCATCGATTTAATGCCATTTCAAAACTAAGCCGGTTTACGGGGCTAAACTCAGGACCCCCATCCATACCCGCGTTTTCTGCAAAATGACGGCTCGTCTACCTGCAGTTTTATTTTCACGAATATCGGCATGGTTGGGGACTCGTGACTCAGCCCCGTAAACCGGCATAGTTTTGTTTGAACGGTCCTGCGCGAACGCATCCACCAGCCGCGTGGGGCCAAAAATGATCCGTTTTCCTCCGTCCCCGGGGGATCATTTGGCGGCGCCAACCACGAAATCGGCCCATCTACTACGTTTGACTCGATACCCCTGACCATGCCTTCGTTTTGAACAAAACCGCAGGCGTTCTACCTGCGGTTTTGTTTTCGCGTTTTTTGGCATGGTTGGGGGTAAGGGGATAAACGTAGTAGATGGGCCGATTTCGTGGCGGCCCTTCCTCCCCTGCGCACAAAAGTGCCGCCACGGAGAAGGGAGACGTCTCCGTGGCGGCTGGGGGTGGGGGTGGGGGCTATGTTCTGGCTTCCCGCCGGCCGCCTGGGGCCTTTTGGCCCCGGGCGCTGCCAGCGTGCCTAGCGCTTACGGATACCCCAGACCAGGGCTCCGACGCCGGCCATGGCGATGACGAATGCCATAAGCAGAGCGGCAGCCTGCTGGTCACCCGTGGTGGGCAGGAAACCCTTGACCGTCTTGACGATGTTCGTCACGGTCTTGGGCGTGCCGGGATTGGGCGTCGGCACGGGCGTCTCGGGCTTCTTGTACGTGTTGTTGAACACGATACCCTCGACGCTCTTGTCGCCCTTGGTAAAGGCGACGTTCGCCTTGAGGTTGCCCCCGCCGTCATCGACCACGTTGACGGTCGCGGTAAAGACGGACTTGTCGTAGGTCATACCGGCCTCGTCGCCCTTGACCTCGCTGATGGTGTAGACGTGCGTACCGGGCTCGCCGTACTCAAACTTGTCAAAGTTGATCTTGCCGTCGGCATCGTTGGTAACCGTAGACTCTACGTCCTCGCCAACGAGCTTAAAGCTAAACTCGTCCTTCTTGAGCTCACGTCCCTCGAGCACCTTGATGGCACCGATGGAAACCTGCGTGGGCGTGGCGTGATACTTGTTGGTAAAGCCAGCCGACTCGGTAGTTCCCTCGAGCTTGTGCGTCGCGGTCAACGTGCCATCGCCGTTGTCCGAGACGGTGGTCACGACGGTGTAGGTCGTACCGTCATAGGTGACGCCCTTGTACAGGCCGAGCGCGTTGGGGCAAGCCTCGCGCAGCGTGTACGTGTGCGTGCCGGGCGCCTCGTAGCGGATCGGGCTCAGCGTAACGTTACCGTTGACGTCGTTGGCGCCACTAGCGACAACCACGCCGTCCTCGAGCAGCTCAAACGTGAACTCGCCGACTGCAAGGTCGCGTCCGGTCAGACGCTTGACCGTCTTGACCTGATCGGTCACAACAGAATCGGTAGGCGTCACGCTGTAGGTGTTGGTGAACGTGAAGGCAGCACCGTCGTCGCCTTCGTGCACGACGCTCAGGTGTCCGGCACCGTCGTCAGTCACGGTGTAGGAAACCTTGCGCGTGGCGTTGGTGTCGTTGGTCACGCCAGGGGCGCTACCGGACTCGGTCACCGTGTAAGTAAAGGTGTGCGAGCGCGGAGCGGTGGGGGCTGCGGGCTCGGGCTCGTCGCTGGGCTCGTCGGCGTTGGCATCGGTGTCGGCCTCTTCAGCCTCTGCCTCGTCGGCCTCGGCTTCGTCAGCTTCGTCTGCCTCGGCCTTATCGGTCGCATCGTCCGTCACGCCCAGAGCGCGGTTGAGGTCCTCGAGCGTAAAGTGGATCTTGCCAAAGTCCACGTTGCCAGCCGCGTCGTTGGTTGCGGTCGTGCGCTCGGGCATCGGAGCACCAGCCTCGTCGGCGGTCACGGTAAAGGTGAACTTGCCCGTGATGTCAGCCGGGGTCAGGCCCTCGGCAGCTTGGAGCTTCTTAGTGCCGGTGAGCGCGGCATCGACGGCTTCGGCGCCGTAGACGTTCTCGAACAAGGGCTCGACGCCGCCGTAGTCGACCGTTGCCGTCAGGGTACCGTCACCGTTGTCGACGACGATAACCTTAAAGCCAAAGCTCCACGTTGTAGCGGAAACGCCATTCGGCAGCCCGAATAAATCTTCGTAGGCCGTGTAGTTAATGGTCCAGGCAAGCTTACCGTCCTTGTCGGTACGATGGGCAAGCCCAGCCGCCTCAAGATTGGCAAGCATCTCGGTGTCGTAGTGCAGCGCATCAAAGCTCACATGCCCGCCGATATTGGGCTTGAGGTTTTCGTAGCCCACAAGCTCGCCCTGATAGGCAATGCCGAACCAGAACTCGCCGTCGGCCATCGGACGACCGGTCAGGGTCTTGGTGGCGACAACCTGAGCAGCGGTACCACCAGGCGTATTGGTCGTAGCGCTGTAGCTGTTGTGGAACGGGACCAGGGCACTCTCGACCTTGTTCTCACCGCTCTTGTGGACCGTCGTATGCGTACCCTCGGGACCGCCGGAGACGGTCGTCGTGGCGGTAAGCGTACCGGCACCGTCATCGGCGACGGCGATCGTCACGGTACGCACGGCGTCGTCGTAGGTGTAACCGGGCTTGCCGTCATTCTTCTCGGCTACGGTGTACGTGAAGGTCTTGCCGGCGTCAGCCTGCGTAAACTTGACCTCATGGCCAGCCAGGATGTCGATCAGGCCGACCGTTGCCTCTGCCGTCGCAGGGGACTTGAAGTTGTTGGCTCCGGGCAGCAGGCCAAGCGCGTTGGCCGAAGCCTCGTCGGCAGGCGTCACGGTAAACGTGAACTGACCCTCGGTCATAGGACGTCCGGAGAGGCTCTTGCTGAGCTTGAGGCCGCCGACCGCGGTGTAGTTAAGCTCAGTGCGATACGTGTTGGTGAAGCGTCCGTTTTCCTTCTTGGTGACATTGGCGGTCAGCTTGCCCTCGCCGTTCTCGGTCACGGTCACTTCGGCGGTTGCGACATGCGCGTCATACGTCATGCCGACCGTGCTGCCTGCGTTCTCGCGGATCTCGTACTTGTAGGTTCCGGTGGCCGTGTAGCGAATCTTGCCGAACTTGATGGCGGCAATGCCGTCCTTCGCATCGTACTTGCTCACGGTTACGGTCGCAGGATCGGGGAGCGGGGCGCCATCGGGGGCGGTAATGGTAAAGCTGAACTCGTCCCCATCCGTCCACTCGCGGCCGTCGATGGCCTTGCTCAGGTCAAAGTCGAGCTCTGCGTCGAGCGGGGTCACGTTGTAGGAGTTCTTGAACTCGGCGGGCTCGGTGCCCTTCAGGACATGCTCGGCCTTGAGGGTGCCGTCGCCGTTATCGGTGATGGTCGTCTCGATGGTGAATTTGGCATCACTGTAGGTAATGCCCTTGCTAGTGGTTCCACCGTTGACCTCGCGCAGTGTGTAGGTGTGCTTGCCGGGCTTGTCGTACTTCACGGCGTTCATCGTGATCTTGCCATCGGCGGCGTTCTTGCCGGTGGCGACGACCTTGGCGTTCTTGTCCTCGCCCTCGACGAGCTCGAAGCTGAACTCGCCGGCCTTGAGGTCGCGGCCGCTCAGGGACTTCTTCGCGGTGATCTGGTCGGTGACGCGCGTCTCGACAGACGTCACGCCATAGGTATTGGTGAACGTAAAGGCTACGTTGCCATCCGGCTTGCGAGACACCCTCAGATTACCCTCGCCGTCATCGGTCACGGTGAAGGAAACCGTACGCGAAGGCTTGGCGTCGTTGGTCACGCCAGCGACCTCGCCGGACTCGGTCACGGTGTAGGTAAAGGTGTGCTCGCGCTTCTCGGGCTTCTCGCCCAGGGCCTTGTTAAGGTCGTCGAGCGTAAAGGTGATCTTGCCAAAGTCGACCTTGCCGTCGACTTCGTTGTGCACGCTCGTGCTCGCAGGCATAGGCGCGCCCTCTTCACCGGTCACGGTAAAGGTGAACTTGCCGGTGATATCAGCCGGGGTAAGAGCGTCGTCAACCTGCAGATTCTTGATACCCGCAAGCGATGCCTCGGTAGCATTCGTGGTGTAGGCGTTCTTGAACTCGATGCTCTTGACGTCCTTGGCGTCCTTCAGCTCGTGCGTGGCAACCAGCTGGCCCTTGCCATTATCGGCGATGGTCGTCACGATGGTGTAGACCGCGTCATCGTAGTCAATACCGCCGGCGTTGCCCTTAACCTCATGCAGCTTGTAGGTGTGCTGGCCGATCTCGGTGTACTTGATGGCACTGAACGTCACCTTGCCGTCGGCAGCGTTCTTAACGGTCTCGATAAGCTCAGAGTCCTCATCCTTAATCTCGCGCAGCTCAAAGCTGAACTCACCGACCGTAAGGTCGCGCCCGGTCAGAGACTTGGTCACGTCAATCTTGTCGGTAACGCTGGACTCAACAGGCTCCGCAGTGTAGACGTTCTTGAACTCGGTCTCGTCGGCTTCGCTCCATGTCACCTTCACAGCGGCGCTGAGCTCGCCCCTCTTGTTGGGCGTTACCGTCACGGTGACCTCCGCGACGTTCTTGCTGTAGGCAATGCCGTCAACCGTAGTCCCGGCGTTCTTTTCGCTGACCCTGTAGACGTACGTGCCGGGCTCGGTGTATTTGATCGTGCCGAAGTCGATGACAGCCTTACCCTTGTCGTCCAGATCGTCCTTGGTCACAGACGCGGTCACGGGCGCTGTCGCGGACTCGGGTATCGGGGCACCGTTCTCGGACGTCAGCCCAAACTCAAACGTGTCCTCCTTCGTCCAGTCGCGGCCCTCGAGTACCTTGGTCAGGTCAAAGCCGGCCTTGGTATCCTTGGTATCCACCGTTACCGGCGTCATGTCGTACTTATAGCTGATCTTGCCGTTGTTGCCCAGGTAGGAGTTGACATGCGTCGCGGTCGCCTTGGCGGATATGTTGTTCCACTTGGGATTGAGTACGTCGGTCGCGGTATCGGTTTTGTTGCCGCCCACGCTCTCCTTGGTGGTGTGGAGCTCATCGATAAAGGCCAGGCGTGCGGTTCCCACAGTAAACACCAAGTTACCGTTCTCATCGGGAACAATCGCGCCGTCGAACTTCGCGGCGTCGCCGCCGATAAACTCGATGACGGCGGTGGCGGGCTTGGCCTCGCCGTTCTCGCCCTGCTCTTCAAACTTATCCTTGTAGTAATAGGTGCCGGTATCTGCCAGCGAATTCTTTGCGGGCTGCGTGCATTCCTTATCCGTGTAAATAGGAGTCTGCTTCTGGAAGTAGTAGTAGCGGTTGGTGTCGGCCGGCTCAAAGGTCGCAACCGTATCACCCAACGCACCACCGCTCCACTTGTTCGCGTAGAAGCTCACGGTCTTGGCGCCGTCATCGACAGTCGTATTATGCTCGATGTAGTTCTTGAGCCCTGCTACCTTCTCGGGCGTAAACAGGTTGTCAAGTGCGGCGCTCTTCACGCTCGAGGCATACTTCACCTGGATGGGCTTAACGCTGTCGACCGAAAGCTTGCCGTCTACGGTCTTAAAGTGGCTCAGCGGAATCAACGACGCAGGAATGTTAACCGTTACGATATCGCCCTTCTGGGGATTATCATCGCCGGCATGTTGCACGGTAATGAGCAGGTCCTTTGCCTTGTCGGTGAACTCGTAGGTGTCGGTATTGGTTTCTTCGTTGACCGTCTTGCTCGCCTTGGTAAACGACGTGCCGTTGATGACGACTTCGGTAAATCCGTCGACCTGCATAAAGTCGCCCAGCTCGTCGGTAAACGTGATGTAGCCGGACTTGGTCTCGTCGTAGCCCTTGTGGATTTCGGTCGGATAAGGCGGCTCCGACGTAATGGCCTGCGAGATGTCGTCGAAGACCTTCTTGAGCTCTTCTGCATTGGTCGCCGACTTGTAGTAGTCGGAGTTTTCCGCGCGTGTGCCGTGGGTATCCCATGCCGTGGCATTGGGATAGTTGCTCGACACGGCCTGCATGAACTTGTTCGCTTTATTCGCTTCGTCTGTTCCTAAATCTTGAATGCCCGCACCGGGATTCGCTCCGCCAAAGATACCGATGGTATAAACGGTGGCCTTGCCGTCCTTCATGTTCTTAGCAGCTGTCACGGCAGCGTTGGCGACACCCGCATCGAATTTATTTTGCTTTGTTGGCGTACCGTCGGTAAAGAACACAATAATCTTCTTGGCGTCTTTGCGGCCAGAAGTGATAGTGATTCCCTCGGCCAGCTCTAGGCCATAGTCGGCGCGCGTGGCGCCGGCAGGCTGAATTTGATTAATTGTATTCTTCTTGAGATCATCCGCATTGCTGCCGGAACAGTAGGTCAATTCTTTCATAACCTGGGTGTAATTGTAGGAGTACCCTCCGTCGCGATACATATTGTTGCCGATATCGTTGGACTTCTTGCCCGCAAACTTAACAATGGCAACCCTATGCTGCCTATTGACGCCCTCGACAGCCTCGTTTTGTTTGGCGATGGTATTGATAAAGCTGTTCGCAGCGCTCTTCAGTGCATCGATACGCTTGGTGGAATCTCTGCCACCCATAGGATCATCCATCGAGCCGGAGGCATCCAGCACCATCACGATGTCGAGTGGCGTGGTGACTGTCACGGTTGAATTAGACGTCGAGGACATCGCCGAAAGCGTAGTCACAAAATCTGACGCTTCGTTTTCTCCGGCTTTCTTGACCGTCTTGTCGGTCCAGATTCGGCCGACGTTTTGAGTCGTTACTTTGTTACCGTTGTGACCGGCCGCCCAGATTTCCCAGCGTCCGCTGGTGTCGGGGTCGACGACCGTTCCGCTTACTGTCGGCCCGTCCATTCCGGTGCTGGACCTGGCGTTGGCCTCGGGCAGCATGGCGAATGCTGCGGCTGGCAATACCAGCACTACGGCCAGTATCACCGCCAAGAGACCCCTCGTGTACTTACTCATCGCGTCTCCCTTCTCGCGGTCTCAGACCTTGCAACAGCCTAAAGTTACGAAATGAGACACAATTTGGGCAGGTGACACATGTTCCAGATTCTGTTTTGGGCGTGAGACAAATGTCTCACCAAAGTTGAGACACGGCGTTTTCGCAGGAAAACAAGTGCGACTCGGTGCCATCAGGCAAAAATGATCCGCTTTCCTCCGTCTACGGTAGATCAAGGGCTGTTACGGATATGGTGCCATTTCAAAACTATGCCGGATTACGGGGCTAAAGTCGGGACCCTCATCCATACCCTCATTTTTTGAAAAACGGCAGGCTGTCTACCTGCGGTTTTGTTTTTGCGATTTTCTGCATGGTCGGAGATTCGCTATCCAGCCCCGTAATCCGTCATAGTTTTGTTCGCGACGGCACAACCGCGCGTTTAAGCGCGGGGCCGGTGGGGCATTTTTGCCCCACCGGTCCCTATTCCAGCGCTATTCCGGCTTGGTTTCTACTGTGGGAGTCTTGTCCGCTGCGACTGGGGTGCGGGCGGTGTCCATAGTCAGGCAGTGCTTGGGGCAGCTTTCGATGCACTCGCCGCACACCACGCAGGCATACGGGTCGATCGACCACGTTCCGCCCGTGCGATCGACCGCGAGTGCGCCCGCCGGGCAACGGCGCGCACACATGCCGCAGCAGATACACACGTCCATGTCGTTGACGATATGCCCGCGCAAGCGCTCGGGTGCCGCGAGCTTTTCCTGCGGATAGCACACCGTTACCGGCTGCTTGACCATAGAGCCCAAGGCCGTCTTGGCAAATGTCAGCAAACTCATGCCGCGCCTACCTTTCCGTGCAGCTAATGCAGGGGTCGATGGTCAGGATAATCATGGGCACGTTGGCAAGGAGCACGCCCTGCAGCGCATGCGTCAGACCCGCCAGGTTCTGCGACGTCGGCGTGCGCACGCGGAAACGGTCCAGGTTCTTGGTGCCGTTACCGCGCACATAGTAATATGCCTCGCCGCGCGGCTGTTCAATCACAACCTCGCCGCGCGCGCCGTCGGCCGGCGTGAGCTTGGTACGCCCGCCGATACCGTCGTGCGGAATCTTGCCGACAAGCTCCTTGATAATGTCCATGGCCTGCGTAACCTCGGCACAACGCACCTGGCAGCGGGCATAACAGTCGCCATCGGTGGCAACAATCGGCTCAAACGCAGCCAAGTCCGCATAGGCACCGTCACCGAACATGCGCACGTCATAATCCACGCCCGAGGCGCGACCGAACGGGCCGACCATCGACAGATCCAGCGCGTCCTTCTTGCTGATCGCACCCACGCCATGCAGGCGCTCGCCGCAGCTATTGTCGTCCAAAAACGTATGCACCAGGGCCTCGTAGTCGGGGCGCATAGCGTCGAGCGTCTGGACAATACCCGCTAGCTCGGAGTCCTCAATGTCGTGCTTAAGGCCGCCGATCTCGTTAATCGACAAAATCACGCGCCCTCCGCACGTGCTCTCGAAGATCTTGAGGATCTGCTCGCGCAGGGTCCACGAACGATAGAAGAGCGCCTCGAAGCCAAAGGCATCGGCGAGCAGGCCCAGCCACAGCAAGTGCGAGTGGATGCGCGAAAGCTCGTGCAAAATGGTGCGGATATACTGCACGCGGCCGGGCACCTCGATGTCGAGCATGCGCTCGCAGGCGCTGGCATAGCCGTAGCTGTGGCCCACGGCGCAGATGCCGCAGATGCGCTCGGCGATGTAGCCAAACTGGTGCATGTCGCGCTTTTCGGTGAGCTTCTCGAGTCCGCGGTGCACAAAGCCAATCTGCGGAATTGCCTCGATGACACGGTCGTCCTCGATCACCAGGTCCAGATGAAGCGGCTCGGGCAGCACCGGGTGCTGCGGGCCAAACGGAATAACGGAGCGATGAGCCATGGACCTTACGCCTCCTTTTTCTGCTTGTCGCGGGCGACCTTGGCGGCAAGCGCCGCGCGGACCTTGGCCGCTTTCTCGGGATCCATGGCGGCGAGCTTTGCCTCCATCTCGGCAGCCTTGAGCGCGGCCTTTGCAGCAGCCTCATCGTGCTGAGCATCGGAGCCGGCAGCCGCAGCGGGCTGAGCAACGGCAGCACCCGCAGCATCGCCGGCGCCCGCAACGCCCTCCCCTGCAGCAGCCGCAGCCGCGGCGGCCTTCTCGGCAGCGACCTTGCGCGCCTTGGCCTCGGCAGCCGCGCGGACCTTCATGGCCTTCTCGCGCGCGGCCTTCACCTCGGGCGTGATAACGCTCATGGGCTCGGCAGTCGAAACCTGGTAGAAAAAGCCCTTAAAGTCGATCTGCATATCGGTAATGGCAAGACCAAACAGGTCGTGGGCCTCATTTTCAAACGGGAACACCGCGGGGTAATACGAGCTGATGGACGGAATCTCCTGATACTGTTCGATGCCCTCAACCACCAGGTTCTCAATCGCGTAGCTGCCGTCCTGCGCAATATGCTCCTGAGCAGCACGAACGTTGATAAACGTATAGACCAAGCGATACGAGCCGTCGTCGACGTTACGCTCGGCGTGCATTTGCACAAAGCGCGCACCGACGCCCTTAAGCGCCTGGACATGCGACAGGAGCTCGTCGATCCCAACGATGGTATAGATTGCCTCTTGCATTACTCGGCCTCCTTTGCAGCGACGGACGCGGCGGGCGTCCCAGCAGGTGCGTCGCCAGCGGCGGGCGCGTCGCCGGCCTCAGCCGCGGCCACAAACCCGTCCTCGCCCAGCTCAACGCCACCGTCCCAGGTGGCGGCGCCGCCCACGGTGAGCGGATCGCCGCCGGCGCGCATCACGGCCTCCTTCTGGTCCAAGATGCCGCACGCCTCCACGATGGCATCGATCACCGTCTCGGGGCGAATGGCGCACCCGGGCGCGTACACGTCCACGGGAATCGCGCGGTCCACGCCGCCGATCACGTTGTAGGCATCGCGGAACACGCCGCCCGAGCACGCGCAGATGCCGCACGCCACCACGCACTTGGGCTCGAGCATCTGGTTGTAAATCTGACGCACGACGGGCAGGTTCTGGGCATTGACCGACCCCGTCACCAAAAAGATGTCCGCATGCTTGGGGTTGCCGGTGTTGACCACGCCAAAGCGCTCCGCATCGAACAGTGGGGTAAGCGAGGCCAGCACCTCGATATCGCATCCGTTGCAGCTCGAGCCGTCGTAATGAATAACCCACGGTGAGCGCGACATTTTATGATCCATGGATGCCGCCTCCTAAATAAACACGTCGACGAGGATGGGCATAAGGTTGAGCAGGCCAAACACCAGCGCCACGCCCCAGCCGAGCTTAAAGCAGCTGCGCCAGGTGCTGCGTGCGAAGGTGTTGTCGATCAGCACCTCGACAAAATACGTCGCGGCCATCACGACCAGGGCTACGACCCAGCTCACCGGGTTGTCCCAAACAAAGAACATGCCCACCCACATCAAAAACAGCACGGTCTCACACCAGTGCATAAGGGTCATCTTGGCCAGCGTGCCGCCGCTCATCTCGGTGGCGACGCCCTGGACAATCTCCTGATGCGCGTGATGCGAGTACGAAAGATCGAACGGCGACTTGCGCAGTTTGATGGTAAGCACCGCGAGCAGCGCGAGGAAAATGGGCGCGCTGTACACGATGATGGGGGCCGACTGCCCCGTCACGGCGATGGAATCAAAGCTATCGGTGGCAAGGTACAGGCCCACGCTCATCAGCAGAACGGCGGGCTCGTAGCTCATGACCTGCAGCAACTCGCGGTCGGCACCGACCTGGGCAAACGGGCTTTGCGTCGAGGCGGACGCCAGCACCACAAAGATCGCGGCGAGCGTCACCATAAAAGCGCACAGTAGCGTGTTAGAACCCGACACAAAGATGCCGCCGCCCACGACGGTGAAGATGAGCGCGCATGCCATATAGGTATCGTCCATGGTGTTTACGCTGGCAGGGGCCTTGCGCAGCAGCTTGGCAACGTCGTAGAACGGTTGCAGCAGGCGCGGGCCCACACGGCCCTGCATGCGGGCCGAAAGCTTGCGGTCAAGGCCGTCGATCAGGCCTCCCACAAGCGGCGCAATCAAGGCAAATGCCACGGTACCAATAAATATGCCCACGACACCCGAACCTTCAAAATACTTACCGCGCAGCACCGAGGGCGCGCTCATGGCAAGTCTCTCGGGCCCAATCCACGCGCAACACAGCAGCGCAAACAAGATAATGCTGCAACACACGACGCTACCCGCGGGGCCAATACGCTTCTCGCCAAGGGCGTCCTCCGAGTACCAATTGCGCTTTTCGGCCTTCACCTCGTGTCCCATCGAGCCACGGAAATGGCGATATTTGTCGGTCCCCACACCCGAAAGGTACACGTTGACGTGCGGTTTGTTGCTCACGCGGAATGAAGTCAGCAGCACCACGGCGATAAACGCCACGATAACCACCATCAGATACATGGAGTCCTTGCCAATAACGTACGGCACGCGGCCAAACACCATGGCCAAGTAAGGCGACACCAGGCCGCTCGAGATGAGCGGGAACGCCACGCAGCAAAGAATCAGCAGCGCGGCGATGGTGTTGAGGGCCATCCATTCGGTCTTATGGACATTGACCTCAACGTTTTGAGCCGTGGGGTCGACGCCCGAAAGCTTGGCAAGCCACTTGCCCCAGAAGAAGAACGTCGCGGCCGAGCCAAAGGCAAGCACCATGATCATGAGCACGTTGCCGGTCTGCGCGAACGCCACCAGGGCGCCCCACTTGGACACGAGCATGCCAAACGGCGCCACAAACATGCCCATGATGCCCAGCATCATCAGACGCGTCAGGTGCGGCATGCGGCTGAACATACCATCCATGTCCTCGATATTGCGGCTGCCGATATGATGTTCGGCCGTGCCCACGCACAGGAACAGCAGCGACTTTGCCACCGCGTGGAACAGGATCAGGAAGATGGCGGCCCATACGGCCTCGGGCGCGCCGACACCCAGGCAGGCACTGATGAGGCCCAGGTTGGAAATGGTGGAGTACGCAAGCACGCGCTTGGCGTTGCTCTGCGAGATCGCCATGAGGGCAGCGAGTAAAAACGTGATGGCACCCACACTCGTGACCATAAAACCGGTCACGGGATAGATGGCATAGAGCGGGCTCAGCTTGACCATCAGGAACACGCCGGCCTTGACCATGGTGGACGAGTGCAGCAGGGCGCTCGTGGGCGTGGGGGCGACCATGGCGCCGAGCAGCCAGGTGTGGAACGGCATCTGTGCGGCCTTGGTGAGCGCGGCGAGCGACAGCAGGATGACCGGCATCACCAGCAGCGCGGATTGCGCGGTTCCGGCGCCGGAAAGCTCGATCATGCCCGAGATGGTCAACGGCATGCCGTTGACGTGCAGGAACATAAGGCCGACCAAAAACGCGATGCCACCCAGCATGTTGAGGATGATCTGGGTGAAGGCGTTTTTGATGGCCTCGGGCGTGCGCGTGTAGCCAATCATGAGGAACGAGCACACGGTGGTGATTTCCCAGCCGCAGAACAGCCACTCCAGGTTGTCGCTCGTCACGATGACGAACATGGCCGAGAGGAATAGAAACATAAGCGCCAGGAACTGCGGGCGACGGTCGGGCGCGGTCTGTCCGCGCAGCGCAGCCTCGTGCTCGTCGTGGGCCTGGAAGTCCTTCATGTATCCCAGGGCATACACGCAGATCAGGCTGCCGACAATGCCGACGGCGAGGACCATGATCACGCTCATGTAGTCCAGGTAGAGCGGCGTTGCCGTGACGGCTTCGGCCGCGGGCAGCGTCATGGCTGCAAAGGCGAGCGAGCCCACCAACTGGACTACGCCGAGCACCGTGGTGAGCGCGTTCCTATATTTGTACGCGTTGTACAGGATGACGGCGCACAGGATGACGTCGATGACGGAGCTGATGATGGAGAGCACGTGCGAGGTGCCGGGTGCCACCTCGAAGCTCTGCGGGCCCGTGCCAAAAAACATGACGGCGACTACAACTGTCACCGCCATAATGATGCCAGAGCCTACAAGCCCTACCGCGTCGCGGGCTCGGTCACCGCGCGCGAGCAGCATGCCCAGCGCCGGTACCAGCGGAAACAGGGTAAGGAAATACAGTAGCGTCATACCATCACTCCCCCATGCAAAAACGCTGCAATTGTTTAACGTTATAGCTCAATTGAGGAGTAGCGGCGGCGGGTTTTCGGTCAACTGGGGAGTTTTAGACGTACGGGGCAAGGAGTCTGTCCGCATTGGAGCAGAGGAGCGGCAAGAAAAATGCGCCCCTGTGGGCGCACCATCCCGTTCGCTATTCCGCCTTTTTAACGCGCGGCTTGCGACCGCGCGGCTTATCGACCAGCGCGGATTCACCGCTCTCGCGATACTGGCGGCACCAAGCCTTGACCGAAGACTCGCTGGGAATCTTGTGCTTGATCATGGCCTCGCGAACCGTTAAGCCGTTTTCCAAGCGGTCCTTAACCACGGCGAGCTTAACTTCGTACGAATAGGTGTGATGATGCGAACCGGCGTTGAGAACGGCGTCGGCACCGCCCACGGCATATGCGCGGGCCCACTGACGAGCCGTGGCCTGGGGAATGCCGAGCTCCGCGGCGAGGGCGCGATGACCGACCCCCTCTTGGAGGATCTCGACGGCGCGCTGCCTAACCTCGGGCGCATGCGTGCGAATCCTAGTTGCTTCCGACATACCTGCCACTTCTTAGCCTTAACCGTTAATCTGCTTTCTTACGTGCAAGTTAGATAGTAGCATTTTACTGTTTGCTCAAAGCAGTTAATTAAAATAGACGCGGTGTTATCTGGGCATTTGGCACCAATTTACGACATTTCTTTATCGATTATTTACGCTGGTAGCTGGCTCGCAGCTAATCGTCATTCGCTTGTCAACAAAATTGACATCTCTTTATGTCCTTTGGCATAGAGGATATAGTTATTAACCCCTCCCCCAATAATTTTGAGCAATCGGCAAGGCAGTAGACGTCCTTACTCCTCATGATTACCGCGCATTGCCATCCACCGGAGCAAAACAAAAAGGGCGGGGCCTGCTGCGCTTGCAGGCCCCACACCGGTTGACACCCGACGGGACGCAGCCGGGCGAGGCGGATCCGTGCTACCGCCCCGCCCCGCCGCGATGTTAGCTACAGCTCGTTGGCCGCGTGATACGCCGTGCGGATGGCGCTCGCAATATCGGCGGTGCGCTCGCCCGAGCAGTCGCCCACGCAGGTCACGGGCACCGTCACGCCGTCCAGGTCAAACGCGTTGGCCTTGGAGCCCACGGCCATCACCACGTAATCGCAGGCGATCTTCACCGGCTCCTCGGCGCCGTCCTCGGTGGTGCGAACGGCCTCCACGCCCTCGTCGGTAATGGCGGTCAGGCGGGTCTTAACGTGCTGCTCCACGTTGTGCTCTGCAAAGTCGCTCATAATCAGCGGCAGAATGGTCTCGGACTCGCCTGCGGCAATCTTGTCGAGCATCTCGACGATCGCCACCTCGCAGCCGTGCTGCAGCAGGTACTCGGCAGTCTCGGTGCCCACCAGGCCACCGCCAATGACGGCGACGCGCCCGCTGAGCTCCACCTTGCCGGCCAGCACGTCCCAGCTCGAGACGACCTTGTCCGAGTCGGCACCCGGAACGGGGATGACCACGTCGTGCGCGCCCACAGCCACAATCGCGGCGTCGGCGGCGTTGAGATCCGTGGGGTTAGCGGCATGGTTGAGCTCAACCTTCACGCCCAGGCCGGGCAGAATCTTCTCGTAATACTCGACCGAGCGCATAATCTCATCCTTGCGCGGAGGCGCGGCCGCCAGCACAATCTGGCCGCCCAAGTGATCGCTCGCCTCATAGACGGTCACGTCGTAGCCGCGTTTGGCCGCCACGCGCGCGGCCTCCAGGCCGGCGATGCCGCCGCCCACCACGGCGATCTTCTTGTCGCCCTCACCCGGTTTAATGGCGATGGTCGCCTCGTCGCCGTTCTCGGCATTGAGCACGCACGAGATGTACTTGCGGTTTTGAATCGCGTCGACGCAGCCCTTGTTGCAGTTGAGGCACTCGCGGATGGGCTCGCCCGTGGCGGCCTTCAGCGCAATGTCGGGGTCGCACATGAGCGAGCGGCCATAGGCGATAATGTCGGCCGCGCCGTCCTCAAGAATCTTCTCGCCGGCCTCGACCGAAACAACACGGCCGACGGTGGCCACCGGCACGGAGACCAGGGCCTTGACGCGCTCGGCCACCGGCAGCGTCCAGTTGTAGGGCATGGCACCCATGGGCGGAATGGTGTCGCCCATGTTGCCGGTGTGGTTGGCCTGCGCGACCTGGATCATGTCGATGCCCGCGCCCTCGAGCAGCTTGGCGAACTCGCAGGCCTCGTCGGGCTGCAGGCCACCCTTGCCGCGCGGCGTGCCGTCGGGGTTCTCCATGATCACGGGGAGCTTGTACTCCACCATCAGCTGCGGCGCGGCTTCCTTAATGGCGGCGACGACCTCGAGCGCATAGCGAACGCGGTTCTCGAACGAGCCACCGTACTCGTCGGTGCGCTGGTTGAGGATGGCCGAGCACAGCGAACCCACCAGACGGTCGCCGTGAACCTCGATGGCGTCGATGCCGGCCTGCTGCGCGCGGGCGGCCGAGGCGGCGATGGCCTCCTTGATCTGGGTGAGCTGCTCTACGCTCGCCTCGTTCACAAAGTGCTGCATATCGTGGTGCAACTTGGCGTAGGCCTGCTTGCGGATCTCGTTGGACTCGGCCATCTTGGCGGCGAAGGTCTCCTCGTCGCCGGCGGCCTTGGCCTCCTGCGCGGCCTTGGCGGCGGCCATGGAACCCATGACCATGCGGCCGACACCGGGCACGTCGTACTCGGGGTGGAACAGCTGCAGCGCGACCCTGGCGCCGTGCTTGTGGACGGCGTCGGCCAGCGCCTTAAACGTGGGAATCTGAGCGTCGGTCGCCAGCTTGGGCGTGGGGCTCGCGGTCATGACGGGAGCGACGTCGCCGATGACGATGTAGCTCACGCCGCCACGGGCCAGGCGCTCGTAAAAAGCCAGGCTGCGCTCGCCAATGGAACCGTCGCGCTCCTCGTAGCCGGTGGTAAGCGGCGGGAACATAATGCGGTTCTTGAGCTCAAGGGGGCCAACCGTAATGGGCTGGAGCAGCTTGGATGCAGGTGCGGTCATGGACATTCCTCTCTTGTAGGCGCGGCGGCGATGTTGCCGCGTAGTTGTCTAGAGGATATGGCATGGAGGTACAGCGGCACAACGAAAATCGGCGAATATCAGGTGGCGGCAGGTGGATGGAGCGGACGGCCCGTCGGTTTGTCTCGATCTGTAACAGTAAGACCCTATTTTGCCGAGCAACTGTTACAGATTGAGACAAACCAAAACCGTCCCGGCAGAAAATCTCAATCTGTAACAGTTACTCGGCAAAATCCATCCCTCGTGTTACAGATTTAGACAAACCGTCCAGGCGGGGACTCAACATCTCAATCTGTAACACCTAGCCGCCCAAATCGGGTCTAGATGTTACAGATCGAGATTTTGTTTGAGAGGCTGAGAATTGGACCGAAAAACACGGTCCCGGAATAACAAAAAAGCTCGCCGGCTAGGCCGACGAGCTGCAAGTTCTTGGTCGCGGGGGCAGGATTTGAACCTACGACCTCCGGGTTATGAGCCCGGCGAGCTACCAGACTGCTCCACCCCGCAATGTCTGGGCGCCTCATGTGCGCAAGAAAGAATATTACGTGGGAGTTCGGTAAACGGCAAGGAAAATCTCGTAGAGCATAATTTCTTCATATTTAAACCCCTCAGCCCCTATCACCGTAAACGAATCGCAGCCGAGCGCCGTCGACGGCACGTATACAATGGTGCGCGTCCTTTTATGCCGACACCGGGAGTAGACATGCTGCTCGCTATCGATATGGGAAACACGCAGACGGCCATGGGCCTGTTTGACGGAGACAAGCTGGTGCAGTCGTGGCGCATGCCCACCGACCGCTCCTACACCGCCGATGAGATCCACGTGCGCCTGATGGGCTTCTTTAAGATGTACGACCTCTCGCTCGGCGCGGTCGACGCGATCGCCTTTGCGGGCGTGGTGCCGCAGCTCTCGCGCGAGTGGCACGCCGTGGCCGACCGCATCGCGGCAGACGCCATCGTCATTGGGCCACAGACGGCCGCGGTGACCAAGCTGCGGGCGGCGCGCCCCCAGGCCGTTGGTGCCGACCGCGTCGCCAACGCCGTTGCGGCCGAGACTTTCTACGGCGCGCCGGCAATCGTGGTGGACTTTGGCACCGCGACCAATATCGACGTCATCGATGAGGACGGTTATTACATTGGTGGGGCGATCGCGCCGGGCATCCGCATCTCCATGGACGCGCTTGCCACCCGAGCCGCCAAGCTCGCCAGCGTGCCGCTCGAGGCGCCCGAGCACGCCATCGGTCGCGATACCGAGGAGTGCATTAAGGTCGGCGCCGTGGTGGGCGCTGCCGCCATGGCCGAGGGCCTGGTCGCGCGCATGAAGCGCGAGCTGGGCCGCGAGGATGCCACCGTTATCGCCACGGGCGGTCTCGCCGGCATCGTCGCCGATTCGACCGACGCCTTCGACGTGGTCGACGGCCAACTCACCATCAAGGGCATCTGCGAAATCTACCGCCGCATGCAGGAGCTGGGATAGAGCAGGGGCTTAAGTCGAGCACGCCCGATGTCACAGCCCCGCAAACGTTCGCCAAGCCTATTCCTCAAAAACGAAAAATTTTCAATTTTGAGGAATAGAGACTCCTCGAATACGCCCAGCGCAGCGATATCGTGCATGTTTCCTATTCCTCAAAAACGAAAATTTTTCAGTTTTGAGGAATAGGGCGCTGGCAACCCATTCCCCAGATAGGCGAAACCCTCCCCGGCACAGGCCGAAGAGGGCTTCGTTGTCATCGTTATCTTTGAGCGCGGGCGCCTCGCGTTACAGTCCGCGAATCCGTACGGCCTCGGGCGGAAACTCCTGCTCGCCGGCATCGGTCTTGATGGTCGCGCGACCCCAGATGTCCAGGCCCGCAAACACACCGACCGCAAGCGGCAAACCGTTGGGCGACACCGCCGCGACCTGACGACCCAACAGTGGCACCATGTCAAAGTACTCGCCCAGCACCGGAGCCAGCGGGCCGGCAGCGCCCTGTGGTGTGTTGGCGGCAACCGCCCAGGTGTCCACGCGGACCAGCACGGCGGCGGCCAATGCCTCGATCAGCGCCTCATCTGCCATATCCACACCAAGCTCACCCAGCGCCGCACGCTCAATATCAACCGTCACCGCGGCAAACATGCCCGCAGCACCGGCACCGCCGTTCACGGCAACACGCGCGAGCGACGCCTCAAACGCAGGCGCACCGCACACGATGTCACTCGGCCACTGGATACCCACCTTACCGGCAAGGCCCAGGCCCGGCGTCGATGCCGTGCCCACGAGCGCGTCCATCATGCCCATCGCGGCCACAAACGGCAGGCCGTGGAAGGCGTGCATATTCACATCGGGGCGCACGACCAGCGAAAACGTCAGCGATGCATCGCCCGCGCTCCGCGCGCACCAGCCCGCAGACATGCCCTCGCGGCCCGCATCACGCGCCGCGTCGAGCTCGGTACCGGCGGCAACAGCATTCATCTCGATCATCTACATACGCCCCAATTCGCCCACAATATGGCCCACGCGGTCCTCGGGCTCCTTGACCTCGACGCCGTTGTAGCGGAAGAACCGCGCCGGGTCGTGCATCAGATCCTCGAGCGGCACCAGCACGAAGTCGCGCTCGCCAATGAGCGGATGCGGCAGGCGCAGCTTTTTGCCGCCGTGGGTCTCGCCGTCCATCCACAGCAGGTCCAGGTCGATGGTGCGCGGGCCGTTGGCCTTGGCCTTTTTGGAGCGGTCGCGGCCCAGCTCGGCCTCGATCTTCATGAGCTCGTCGAGCAGCACCAACGGCGCCAGCTCGGTCTTGATCTCGATGACGGCGTTGGCAAACGCGTCCTGGCGCATCTCGTAGGCCGGCTCGCTCTCGTAGATCTTGGAGGAGTTGGACACGCAGGTAAGTGGAATCTCGGCGATCATGTCGCGTGCGGCGCGGATGTTGTCGCAGCGATGCCCCAAGTTGGATCCCACGGCCACAAACGCGCGGCGCGGCTGCGGCTTGGCAACCGCCCAGTAGCCGTTCAGGAACTGCGCAAAGCCCGCGGCGTCGTGCACGCGCACGATGTTGGCACCGGCCTGGATGGCGCCCAGGCACACGCCAAACGTAGCGGCATCGCGCTCGGCGGCCTCGGTCACGCCCGAGACGGCGCCCACAAAGCGCTTGCGCGATACGGCGCACATGAGCGGATAGCCCAGTGACGCCATCTTGGCAGTCTCGCGCTGGATGACGATGTCCTCGTTAGCCGACTTACCAAAGCCCGGACCGGGATCGATGCAGATGCGGTCGCGCGACACGCCGGCGTGGATGAGCGCGCGGGCCTGGTCGGACAGAAAGCCCATGACGCGGCGCATGATGGGCGCCGAATCGGGCAGGGTGAAGCGGCGGAGCTGCGAGGTGGGCACGTAGGCTTCCTCGCGGCGGGCGCTGCGGCGCATCATGGCGGCCAGGCGGTCGCTGGGCTCTGGCGCGGCTTCGGTAGCTGCGGGCACGGTTTCGGGCGCGGGCGCGACGGTCTCGGCGGCAGCAGCCTGCTCGGCGGCCGGCGTCTCCTGCTCGCTTGCGGGCTCGGACGTGGGCTCCGGTTCACCAAACGGCAACGAAGGCTGCACCACGCCACCCGGAAGCTTGGCCTCCGGCTTAGGCTCACCCAGCAACTTGCCGCGACGGCGACGGGCCGGCTTCTCGGCCTCGCGCGCGGCCTCGGCAGCCGCCTCGCGTGCTTTCTCGGCAACAAACGCCGCTGCCGAGGTATCGAGCTGCACCGTTGCGTGCGTGCGCGCGGGCGCGGCGACCTCGCCGGCATGCACCACGATGACGCCGCAGGTGCTCGTCTTAACAAACTCGACCATCTTGGGGTCGGTGAAGCCGGTCACGTCGTTGACGATCGAGGCACCGCAGCGCACGGCCGCCTTGGCAACCGCCACATGACGCGTGTCGATCGAGACGATGGCGCCCTCTTTGGCCAGCGCGCGCACCACGGGCAGCACGCGGCGAGCCTCCTCGTCGGGATTAACCGGGGTAAAGCCGGGGCGCGTGGACTCGCCGCCTACGTCGATGATGTCGGCGCCGGCGTCGAGCATCGCCAGGCCATACTCGATCGCGGCGTCCGGGTCGAAGTGCTCCCCGCCATCGCTAGACGAATCGGGCGTCACGTTGAGGACGCCCATGATGCGCGGACGGTCAAAGCTGAGCTCATACTTTCCGCACCGCCATGTCTTGCTGTCGTTCGCCATGAACATCCTCCTAAAATGCCCACGCCGCCGAGCTTGGGGGGCTGGCGGCGGGGTCGCTTTGCACTCAGTCTTTCTATTGTATCCGCGCGCGCGGGCTAGAACGCAAACGCGGCCGCGATGTCGCAAGAAATCAGCAGGTCGGCATTTGCATCCTGATCGGTGGGAGCAAGGTTGCATATGGCCAGCGTATCGCCGGTAAAGTAGCGTGTAAGGCCCGCCGCCGGATACACCACGAGCGAGGTTCCGCCCACGACGAGGACGTCGGCTGCGGCGATGGCAGCAACGGCGCCGGTAAGCACACGCTCATCGAGCGGCTCCTCGTAGAGGACCACATCGGGCTTGATGCGACCGCCGCACGCAGGACACACGGGCACGCCCGCGGTATCCTCGTGCTCGCGCGCGCAAATCCATTCGGCGCTGTAGACCGCGCCGCACGTCTGGCAGATATTGCGGTGTACCGAGCCATGCAGCTCAAACACGCGCCGTGAACCAGCCGCCTGATGCAGTCCGTCGATATTTTGCGTCACCACGGCGTCGAGCTTGCCGGCGCGCTCCAGCTCCGCCAGCTTGGCGTGGCAGTGGTTGGGCTTGGCGTTAAGGGCGATCATCTTGGTGCGGTAAAAGTCGAAGAACTCCGCCGGATGTGTCTCGTAAAAGCTGTGCGAGAGCATGGTTTCGGGCGGATAGGCAAACTGCTGGTGATACAGGCCGTCCACGCTGCGGAAATCGGGAATGCCGCTTGCCGTGGAAACACCCGCGCCGCCAAAGAAGACCACGTGGCTATGGGTTTCGAACAGCTCCGCCAGCGCGGCGGAGGCCTGCTTGGGATCCGATATTGCCTGCGTCATATATGACCTCCGTCCGTGTCTCCGGGACGGCGGCGTTCACACTATCACTCGCGGACTCCGCCCCGCTCTAGTTGCGTTAATCTTAAGCCTGCCAACCCCGTCGAAAGGACACCATGCCTCAGACTTACACTTTCGCCTCGTGGAACGTTAACGGCCTGCGCGCCGTGCTCAAAAAGGACCCGAGCTTTACCCAGATCGCACAGGAACTCGATGTCGATGTCCTAGCGCTGCAAGAAACTAAACTGCAAGAAGGCCAGGTGCAGGTCGACCTGCCCGGCTATCACCAAACCTGGAGCTACGCCGAGCGCAAGGGCTACTCGGGCACCGCGGTCTTTAGCCGCCAGGAACCGCTGCGCGTGCTGCGCGCCGACGCGCTGCTGCCCCACGCCGGTGAAGGCGAGGCAGCCGAGCTCGTTGCCCAAGCCGCGACCGAGGGTCGTGTCTGCGCGCTGGAGTTCGACAAATTCTGGTTTGTGGATGTCTACACGCCCAACGCGCAAAACGAACTCGCCCGCATCGACGTGCGCATGGCCTGGGACGATGCCTACCGCGGCTTTTTGAACGCGCTCGAGCGCGAGACCGGCAAACCCGTGGTAACCTGCGGCGACTTTAACGTGGCACACGAGGAGATCGACCTTAAGAACCCCAAGTCCAACCGCGGCAACGCAGGCTTTTCGGACGAGGAGCGCGGCAAGTTCACCGAGCTGCTCGACGCCGGCTTTACCGATACCTGGCGCGCGGCAAATCCGAGCGTCGAGGGCGTCTACAGCTGGTGGAGCTACCGCTTTAATGCCCGCAAGAACAACGCCGGCTGGCGCATCGACTACTTCCTGGTAAGCGACGCAATCGCCGGCAACGTACGCGACACCGGCATCCGCGGCGACATCTTCGGCAGCGACCACTGCCCCGTCACCCTCACGCTAGAGCTCTAGCCCCAGCTGATCCCCTGGGGACGGAGGAAAACGAATCATTTTGGGCCTCGTGGTGGTATCCACGTGACCAATCCGCCACGAAACACGCCCGTCTACTACGTTTAAGCCACTACCCTCAACCACGGCGAACAACGCAAAAAGAAAACCGCAGGTAGAAAGCCTGCGGTTTTTCATAAAACGCGGTTGTGCTTGGGGGTGTCGGGCTAAACGTAGTAGATGGGCCAGTTTCGTGGCGAGCGCCGTCAACTGATTCCCTGGGGACGGAAGAAAACGGATCAATTGACTCTCTGAGGGCCATGATGCCCGTCATATCAACCGGCCATTCCAAAACTATGCCGGTTTACGGGACTGAATCGCGAGCCCCCAGCCATACGCAATTCCGAAATAATAAAACCACAGGTAGACGGCTTGCTCCATTTCGAAAAAAGCCGGTATGGTCTGCCTGTGCCAATCTAGCCCCGTAAACCGGCATAGTTTTGATATGACACCAAGACAGTATTGGTTCTTGCCTCGACGCAACCACCACTACAGCCCGTACTTCACGACGACGCGGTTGATGCGGCGACACCAGGGCTTGTACAGAGCGGCCAAAAACACGCAGGTCGCGAGTCCGTGTGTGATATCGAACGGTACGGCGGTGGCAAGACGCGCTATGGCGCCCGTCCACGTGAGCGGCTGCACAAAACCGATGATGTCATACGCGTTGATCACGACGCCATACAGCAGGCCCGACGCAAAGCCATACGCCAACAGCGCCGGCATTCGCACGGCTCCATCGGCGCGGTCAAACGCGCCCGCATGCGCCAGTGCGCCACCGATATAGCCCACCAGACCCCAGGCATACATCTGCCACGGCGTCCACATGCCCTGCCCAAAAAAGAAATTGCTGGTCAGCGCTGCCAACGCGCCGACCATAAAACCATTGCGACGGCCAAGTGTCGCACCCGCGATAATGGCGATAGCGCTCACGGGCTTAAAATCGGGAATGGGCCCAAACAGGATGCGCCCCGCCGCGGCCAGCGCCGCCAGCACCAGCGTGGGCATGATCTGGCGCAGGCCTGGACGTGATGTCTCATAGCCCGCAAAAAACAGTGCGAGCACGAGCGCCACTACAACCAGCATGGCAAGCGCCGCCTGCTCAATGCCCGCCAGCAACGCCGCAGTCATCACCGCTGGCACCGCCAACAACAGCGGGATCTCCATTTTTGTGAGTAGGCGTGAGGCGCGATGATCCGTCATCCCATCACGCCCTATAAAACACGTTGTCGGCAAAGAAATCTGCCGGAGGCTCCATGCAGGCGATCTCGCCGTCGAACATCATGGCGACGTCGTCGGACACCTGCTCGGCAAAGTCTAAGTCGTGCGTGGCCATGATGACGGTACCGCCGGCGTTCGCATGGTCACGCAGGGCGCGGGCGATGATGCGGCGGCTGGCCAGGTCCAGACCCTTGGTAGGCTCATCGAGCAATAGCAGTTCGGGACCGATTAGCAGTAGCTTTGCCAACGCAAGCAGTTGGCGCTGTCCGCCCGAAAGGTCATAGGGGTGGCGTTCCCCTAAGCCCGCGAGCCCCAGACTCACCGCACGCTCCCGCGCCATATCCTCGCCGTACCCGCAGGTCGAGGCCCATTCCATCAGCTCATCGCGAACCGTCTCGGCAACCAGCAATGCTTTGGGGTTCTGAGGCAGCAGCGCCGCCGAGGCCGCTCCGCGCACCATGCGGCCGCGCTGCAGCTTGGTGGTCTTCGCCAGCACCGAGAGCATCGTCGACTTGCCACAGCCGTTACCGCCCACAATCGCATGCACCGCTCCAGCCGAAAACGCCACGTCGATCCCGCGCAGCACCCAACCGCCCGCGCGATCGTAGCGAAACCAGCCCTCCGACAGAGTGGTAGCCGACCCGCCGTGCATTTTTTGGAGTATTCTGCTTCCATCCGTGCGCGGGAAGGCTTCCGAGCCGTTCTCGAGCGACGTTTGCGCCACAAATTCGGACGATTTGTCCAATTCCGAACTTTTTTTCGCGCTTGATACGTCCCCGGGCGGCTCCAGAGAGTCCAAATTGTCCTCACGCCTGCTGAATACTCCGTTTTTTGCACATCGGATGGCACCCCACCCCAACATGTCATCGGAAAACAGCGATTCTCGGCGTCCCAAAGAAGCCATATCCGCCACCTCGCGCACGCGGCCGCCCTCAATCCGATACGCGCACGTCGCATATTCGAGCATCGGGCGCGGCTGGTGCGTTGCCACAACAACCGTGCAACCCAGCTCGCGGTTCACGCGAAACAGCGCGTGCAGAAAATTTTTCTCGGCAACGGGATCGAGCTGGGACGTGGGCTCGTCGAGCAGCAGCACGCGCGGGCGCAAGGCCAGCACGGCCGCCAACGACAGCAGCTGCTTGCGTCCGCCCGAAAGCGTATCGGTATCGCGGTGGAGCCAATCCTCCAGCCCAAAGAAATAGCTAGTCTCGGCTACGCGACGGCGCATCTCGTCGCGCGACATACCCAGATTTTCCAGGCCAAACGCCATCTCGTGCCACACGGTCTCGCACACGATCTGGTTCTCGGGATCCTGAAACACGTAGCCCACGCGCTCCGCGGACGCCCGGACGTCCATATCGGCAACGTTCTCACCCAGCACGCGCGCATCACCAGTGCGCTCGCCCGCCGGAGCGATCTCGGGCTTGAGCAGCGAGAGTAGCGTCGATTTGCCCGACCCAGTACCACCCACCAGCAGCGCAAACGCACCTTGGGAAACACGCCAATCAAGTCCCTCGAGCACCGGTGCCTCGGCCCCGGGATAGGCAAAACTAAGGCCTCGCACCTCAATCGCCGGCGCGGCCGAGCCATATGCCACACCCGCCGCCGAGCTCCTATCAAACCGGGTCATCAGCCAAACCTCTTCTCGTCAATCGCGTGCAGCACACAGGGCAACACCATCCAAGCCGCGTACACAATATAGCCAGGCCACGGCGCCGGCACCGAAAGCTGCGGGTAAAACGAATACTGCGTCGTCGCGGTCCACGCCACCGCCACCGCGGCAGCACCAAGCAGCGCGAGCCCGACCAGCGCGGCAACGTCGCTGCACCCCAGTCGATACCGCGCATACGTCGTACGACGCGTCGCGGCACCCCACCCGCGCGAGCGCATCGCGTCCGCACGCTCCAGCGAATCTTCCATGCCCCAGCCCATCAACACGCTCGACGCCCGCAAGCGCGAGCGCACGGGGTCGGCCGGCGCGCGGCCCGGCACATCAATCGCATCCTGCACCGCCAACACCGTACGACCGCGGCGCAAAAACTGCGGGATAAGCCTCATGCACATCGAGATCATGAGCGCAATCACCGGTGCGGCATTGCCCAGCAGCGCGAGCACCTTGTCGTATTCGAGCATCGACGCCGCCGCCTCAAACCACAGCACGCTCGCCACAAACAGCCCGCCCATGCACAGGCCGTATACCATGCTCTCCAGATACACCGCGCGCATGCCAATACGGAACAGCTCCGTCGAGCCCGAGGCGCTAAACAGCGGATTGAGCACCGCGACGATCAAAATCACCGGCAGCTGCCAGCGGAGCGCGCCCAGCGTGCGGGCAGCCCCACGCGTCGCAAATCCATACGCCAGCCCGCCCGCAAGTGACAGCGCAATCAGTACCGGCTGCATCGAGAACATAGTGAGCCCCAGCGTCAGCACTATATAGAGTGCCGGCACAGCCGGATGCGACATCGAGAATGCCGCGACGGGCTCGCCGCCAAACTCCTCTCGTATGTTGTCCACGGGCACCCCCGTCCCCTCGCTCAAACAACAGCTCCGCAGCACCGCCAACGCCGCACGTACGCAGTGCAAACGCCACGCCGGCGGCGCAAGCCTCAACCGCCGCAAACCAATCGTTACGCGCTCGTCATATGCCTGCGGTATCATATTGCGCCGTGTATCGTTTCCAAGCACACGTCTCTATAACGTAACAGGAGATCACATGGACGCAACCGCAATTATCCTCGCTGCCGGCGAGGGCACCCGCATGAAGTCGAACCACTGCAAGGTTTCGCACAAGATCCTGGGCAAGCCCATGGTCCAGTGGATCGTCGACGCTACCATCAAGGCCGGCTGCAGCCGCGTCGTGGTCGTCATCGGCAGCCACGCCAACGAGATGCGCGCCCTGATCGACGGCGCCTACGCCAACAGCGCCACCAAGGTCGAGTGCGTCGAGCAGACCGAGCGCCTGGGCACCGGCCACGCCGTAAAGGTCGCGCTCGAGGTCTGCGGCATCACGCAAGGCCCCGTCGTCGTGCTCAACGGCGACCTGCCGCTCATCACCGCCGACACCGTCGCCAAGTTCGCGCAAACCGTCGCCACCGGCGAGCTCGCCTGCACCGTCATGACCATGACCCCGCCCGATCCTTTCGGCTACGGCCGCATCAAGCTGGGCGCCGATGGTCAGATCGAGCGCATCATCGAGCAGAAGGACTGCACGCCCGAGCAGGCCGCCACGCTGCTGGAGTGCAACGCCGGCTGCTACGCCTTTGACGGCGCGCAGCTCGCCGCCCACATTAACGAGATCGGCAACGACAACGCGCAGTCCGAGTACTATCTGCCCGACATGCTCGAGATCCTCAAGGGCCACGGCCAGGCTGTCTCCATCTTCCACTGCGACGACTACCGCGACGGCCTGGGCGTCAACAGCCGCATCCAGCTCGCACAGCTCACCGCCATCGCGCGCGACCGCATCAACGAGCACTGGATGGCCGAGGGCGTTACCTTCATCGACCCCACGCAGGCCTGGATCGGCCCCGATGCCGTTATCGGCCGCGATACCGTCGTGTGGCCGCAGACGCACCTGATCGGCCACGTCACCGTGGGCGAGGAGTGCCAGCTCGGCCCCAACAGCCGCCTCACCGACACCACCGTCGGCAGCGGCTGCGTCATCGACGAGACCATCGCCATCGAGGCCGTCATCGAGAACGGCGTCGACTGCGGCCCGCGCGCCTACCTGCGCCCGGGCACCCACATGCTCGACGGATCCAAGGCCGGCACGCACGTGGAGATCAAGAAGTCCACGATCGGCGAGGGCTCAAAGGTGCCGCACCTGTCCTACATCGGCGACACCACCATGGGCTCCGGCGTCAACGTGGGCGCGGGCTCCATCACCTGCAACTACGATGGCGTGCACAAGCACAAGACCGTCATCGGCAAGGACGCCTTCATTGGCTCCGACACCATGATGGTCGCGCCCGCCCAGATCGGCGACGGCGCGCTCGTGGCCGCTGGCTCCGTCATCACCGAGCCGGTCCCGGCAGACGCGCTCGGTCTGGGCCGCGCCCGTCAGGTAAATATTGAGGGCTGGGCCGCCGATTACCGCCGCCGCCTGCACGAGGACGACGAGGTATAACGTTTTACCAAGCACAAAAGGAGCTGCTCCATGGGGGCGGCTCCTTTTTCTATCGTGACCTGCGCAACCGGATGAGTGGTCGGTTCGTGTCCGTTGGCGGTAAAGACGTTATCAGGACCCGATAAACCCCGCCGCGCGGTTACAATGCAACAAGGCATCTATATGGCATTCGATGTATAAAGGAGAAGGGTAATGCCGATTAATGATCCCGAGAAGTCGGAGAATATGCGCAAGTCCATCCGCGTGTATTCCGGTTCCTCCAACCGTCCCCTCGCTCAGAAGATTGCTGAGTACCTTGGGGTCGAGCTTTCGGGCCTTACGCTAAAGCAGTTCGCCAATGGTGAGATTTACGCCCGCTACGACGAGACCGTCCGCGGCGCCGACGTCTTCCTGATTCAGTCCGTGGCCGGCGGCAACGTCAACGACATGCTCATGGAGCTGCTCATCGCCACCGACGCTGCCAAGCGCGCATCCGCCCGCTCCATCACCGCCGTTATCACCCACTACGGCTATGCCCGCCAGGACCGCAAGGCCGGCCCGCGCGAGCCCATCACCGCCCGCCTCGTCGCCAACCTGCTCGAGCGCGCCGGCGTCAACCGCATTATCACCCTCGACCTGCACCAGGGCCAGATCCAGGGCTTCTTCGATATCCCGGTTAACCACCTGTCCGCACTGCCGCTGTTTGGCCAGTACTACAACGACATGCACTTCGACACCGACAACCTGGTTGTCGTCTCCCCCGACGTGGGTCGCGCCAAGGCCGCCAAGAAGCTGTCCGACATGCTCGGCTGCGACCTGGCCATCGCCCACAAGGGCCGTCCGCGCCACAACGCCGCCGAGGTCATGGGCATCATCGGTGACATCAAGGGCAAGACCTGCATCATCAACGACGACATGATCGACACTGCTGGCACCCTGTGCGCCAACGTCAAGGAGCTCAAGGCTATGGGCGCCGGCGACATCTACGTCTGCGCCACCCACGGCATCTTCTCCGGTCCGGCCATCGAGCGCCTGAACGATGCCCCCATCGTCGAGTGCGTCGTCACCGACGCCATCCCCGTCGAGGTCGGCGGCAAGATCAAGACTATCTCGGTCGCCGAGGAGTTCGCTCAGGCCATCTCCGCCGTTTACCACGAGGAGCCCGTCTCCACGCTCGTCGGCGGCGACTTCGCGCTGTAGTCGCATCGTCCTTGCAACCCGGCGCATCGCCGCCGGAACAGAAGAAACCCCCGCGCTCCCCCTTGCTTCGCAAAGGTCGCGCGGGGGTTTCTTCTGTTCCGGCGGCTCGCTCTGCCGCGGCCGCGCTTTTGTCTGGTGGGATTTCGCTGAAACGAAGTCTCGCCTTCGGCGGGCGTGGTAGCCTTTGTCGTTGATTAAACTTTTATGTGTAACGGAAGGACAAATATGGCAGCTGCACAGCCGCTTAAGATTCGCATGGTTGCCGGACTTGGCAACCCGGGTGAGGAATATGCCGAGACCCGCCACAACGCCGGCTTTAAGGCGATCGATGAGCTGGCCCGTCAGGCCGGTGTCACGTACTGGAAAAACCAGGCCGGCGCCGAGGTCGCACTCATCAACATCAACGATCCCGAGGAAGAGGGTGGCAAGCGCCAGATCGTGCTGGTCAAGCCGCAGTCGTACATGAACACCTCGGGCGGACCCATCTCCAAGCTCTGCCGCGAGTACAAGATCAAGGCCGAGGAGCTGCTCGTGATTCACGACGAGCTCGACATTCCCGCCGGTGACGTGCGCGTCAAGGTGGGCGGAGGCCATGCCGGTCACAACGGCCTGCGCTCCATCATCGACAAGATGGGCAGCCGCGACTTTAGCCGTATCCGCACCGGCATCGGCAACCCTCCCGGCAAGATGGCCGTGGCAGACTATGTGCTCAAGCAGCTGCGCGCCCGCGAGGCCGAGGACTTCCAGGACACCTGCGCCCGCGCCGCAGATGCCGCCGGTCTGGCCATCGTCCACGGCGTAATCTACGCCCGCGACCACGTCAACGGCGCCGCCTCCGCCAACGGCAAGCACTAAAACCTACCGTTTAGGGACAGGTTTATTTTGGCAGGTTTTATCTGCGGAAACGCCCCGGTGGCCGCATCGCAATAAACCCCGCGCCGCCATACACGCATAACACCCCAAAGGGGGCCGGCCTCATCACAACCCGAGGCCGGCCCCCTTTGCCGTTTTGCCTGATAAAACCGACCAAAATAAACCTATCCCTATTTGGTAGGTCGAAGTGGATAAACCCTTTTCCCAACCGCCGAAGACACACGTAAACAGCATGTCCATGAGGGTATAATTTGCACCGTATGTTTGCACAACGCCTGTGCGCGTACGGTTTTACTCGGGCTACCGTCCATTTCCGTGGAGGCACGGTTCGGCGGCCCTAACAAGAGAGGGGTTCTATGTATAAGATCCTGGAGAAGACGCAGTTCTCGGAGAAGGTGTTCAAGTTCCGCATCGAGGCGCCCGCGATCGCCAAGCATGCGCACGCTGGACAGTTCCTCATGGTTCGCGCCAACGAGACGGGCGAGCGCGTCCCGTTTACCCTAGCTGGTTGGAACGGTGACGAGGGCTGGGTCGAGTTCATCTTCATGGTGATCGGCAAGACCACCGAGATGCTTTCCACCTATGAGGCCGGCGAGTCACTGCGCGACGTCGTGGGCCCGCTGGGCGTTCCCACCGAGATGGCCGAGGGCCCCTGCGCCGTCATTGGCGGCGGCGTCGGCCTGGCAATTGCCTTCCCGGTCGCCAAGCACCTGGTCGAGACCGGCCACGAGGTCCACGCCATCATGGGCGCCCGCACCAAGGACCTCCTGCTCATGGAGGACCAGTTCCGCGAGCTCCTCGACGAGGACCACATCCATATCACCACCGATGACGGCTCCTACGGCGAGCAGGGCGTTGTCACCGCTCCGCTGGAGCGCCTGCTGCAGGACAAGGCCGTGAGCCAGGTCTTCTGCGTCGGCCCCGTTCCGATGATGAAGTTCTCGACCCTCACCGCCCAGAAGTACGACACCCCCATTACCGCGTCCCTCAACCCCATCATGGTTGACGGCACCGGCATGTGCGGCTGCTGCCGCGTCGAGGTGGGCGGCGTGACCAAGTTCGCTTGCGTCGACGGCCCCGACTTCGATGCCACCCTGGTCGACTGGGATGACCTTCGTGCCCGCCAGGCCGCTTACCGTTCCGAAGAGGGCGAGTCCCTCAAGGCTTATGAGGAAAAGAGCTGCGCATGCCACTAGTTAACGGTCGTTTCGTTGCCGATATGAAGTCGCCCCGCACCCCCGATAACGAGGAGCCGGCTGCCGAGCGCGCCTGCGACTTCCGCCCCGTCGACAAGGGCTTCACCGAGGAGATGGCGCTGGCCGAGGCCGAGCGCTGCCTCAACTGCAAGAAGCCGTTCTGTGTTGAGGGCTGCCCCGTCAACATCAACATCCCCCGCTTTATCGAGCAGATCCGCGCGAAGGACTTCGGCGGCGCTCTCGATACCATCCGCGAGGACTCCATGCTTCCCGCCATCTGCGGCCGCGTCTGCCCGCAGGAGAACCAGTGCGAGGGTAAGTGCATCCGTGGCAAGAAGTCCGAGCCCGTGGCCATCGGCCAGCTCGAGCGCTTCCTGGGTGACCGCCCCGAGCTCGCCTCCACGCCCAAGATGGCCCCCAAGAACGGCAAGAAGGTCGCCGTCGTCGGCTCCGGCCCGTCCGGCATCACCTGCGCCGGCGAGCTCGCCCGTAACGGCTTTGACGTTACCGTCTTCGAGGCCTTCTTCACCGGCGGCGGCGTGCTGGTCTACGGCATCCCCGAGTTCCGCCTGCCCAAGGCAGTCGTCAAGCGCGAGCTCGACGGCTTGGAGGACATGGGCGTCAAGTTTGAGTACAACTCCGTCGTGGGCAACATGGCCACGGCCGAGGAGCTGTTCGAGCAGGGCTTCGACGCCATCTACGTGGCGACCGGCGCTGGCCTGCCCAAGTTCCTCAACGTCCCCGGTGAGAACCTGCCCAACGTCTTCTTCGCGAACGAGTACCTCACCCGCGTGAACCTGATGAAGGCCAACAAGTTCCCCGAGTACGACACCCCCACCAAGCACGGCAAGAACGTCGTTGTCTTTGGCGGCGGCAACGTGGCCATGGACGCCGTCCGTACCGCCAAGCGCCTGGGCGCCGAGCACGCCATCATCGCCTACCGTCGTACCGAGGACGAGATGCCCTGCCGTCGCGCCGAGCTGCACCATGCTAAGGCCGAGGGCGTCGAGGTTCTGCCGCTCGTCTCCCCGCTCGAGTTTGTCGCTGGCGAGGACGGCTCCGTGTGCGCCGTCAAGGTCCAGAAGATGGAGCTCGGCGAGCCTGACGAGTCCGGCCGTCGTCGCCCGGTGCCCATCGAGGGCGCCATCGAGGAGATCCCCTGCGACGTCGCTATCTCGGCTATCGGCACCAACGCCAACCCCTTCGCAAAGAAGATCGGCGGCAAGATGGAGCTCAACAAGTGGGGCTACATCGTTGCCGACGAGGAGACCGGCCAGACCACCGATCCCCGCATCTGGGCCGGCGGCGACATCGTCACCGGTGCCGCTACGGTCATTCTGGCGATGGGCGCCGGCAAGAAGGCCGCCGCTTCCATCACCAAGAGCCTGCTGGGCGAGTAATCACCTGCAGTGCTAGCCATCAAACGGCAAAGCCCCCGTCGAGCACACGCCCGGCGGGGACTTTTTCTATGCCGACCGCCCCACCACCACAAAGGGGGCAGGTGCCTTTGTGGTGGTTGGGGACTTGGCCGTTCGTTTTGTCTCAATCTGTAACACCTGGAGCCCGTTGAGCATCGTAGTTGTTACAGATCGAGATATTGTGCCGGCCGCCCACGCCGCATCTCAATCTGTAACAGTTAGAGACCAAATATGCCGCCTGGTGTTACAGATCAAGACGTTGGGCTGACGGCCGAACGGTTCATCTCAATCTGTAACAGTTAGAGCCATTTTCGCTGGCTTGGTGTTACAGATCGAGACTATGCAAAAGCCGAGGATAGGCACTGCCGCCAAGGCCTTTCCCTCGGCCTAAAACAAAAACCACCACAAAGGTGCCTGCCCCTTTGTGGTGGTTTTGGTCGGTTAGTCTTCGAGCTGGGCGACTTTGTAGCGGTAGGCAGCGGCGATAACGTCTTTGCAGCCCTCGCGGCCCAGCTTGGCGCGGTTGACGACGATGTCCTTACCGCTCGTCATCTTCCACTTGCCGGCGCTGTAGCGCTTGTAAAAAGCCTCACGCGCCTTCTGCTGTTGCTTGACCAGCTTGGCGCCCTTCTTTTTATTAAGGCCACGCTTCTTGCGCACAATCTCGACGCGATCCTCAAAGGGAGCGGTCACCAGCACGGCAATGTGGTTGGGGTTGTTGCGAAGCAGGTAATCGGACAGACGGCCTTCGATAATGCAGCTCTCGGTCTCGCCCAGGTCCAAAATCACCTGGCTCATCTTCTGGAACAACTTGTCCGAGTACGAACGCGCATCGTAGCGGTCGGGCAGAAACGCCATGTTCTCCACGGCCAGACGCTCGTCGTAGGCGGCCATCTTATCGAGCGACTCGCCCGCGCGCAGCGACGCACGCACCAGCAGCTCGTTGTCATACAGCGGAATCCCCAACTCGTCGGCAAGCATGCGACCAATCTCGTGGCCCTCGGCGCCAAAGTCGCGCGCGATGGTAATGACCACAGGATTCTTCTTATTCTCCAGATCGCTCATCGCGATTCCTTTCTCTATGTGACAAAGGGGCTGTCCCTTTGCCACATTCTACGCTGCCACCATTCGCCTCTGATATGCTCGGACCAGCAGCGAGATACCAAAGTTGAGCACGAAGTACATCGCAAACACCAGGCCGTAGAGCATAAGCACCTGCGACAGGTCGATCGCGTGGGCCATCACGACGTTTGCCGTGTACATGAGCTCGGCCACGTTAATGCCCGAAAGATACGAGCTGTCCTTGATGACGGTCGTGCACTGGCTAAACAGCGCCGGAATGATCGTCTTAAATGTCTGCGGCAGAATGATGTAGCGCATGGTGGCAAAGAAGCCAAAGCCCTGGCTCTGCGCTGCCTCAAACTGGCCGCGCGGAATCGAGTTGAGGCCGCCGCGCACAATCTCGGCCATAACAGCGCTGGTAAACAGCGTAAAGGCGATGGTCGAAATCACAATGTCCAAACCCTGCACCGTAAAGTAGATAAACAGGATCCACAGCAGGTTCGGCGTGCAACGGAACAGCTCGATGTAGGCACTCACCAAAATACGAAACGGGCGGGGCGCATAGCTTTTAACGAGCGCCAGCACCGTGCCAAAGATGAGCGAGAAAAAAATCGACAGCGCCGAGATCTCGATCGTCTTAACAAAGCCGCCCCAAATGTAGAGCAGGTTGGTCGCGTTGAAGATTTCCATGCGCTAGGCCTCCTCTACGTTGTCGAGCCCCAGCTCGGCGAGGCTCACGCCGCGCGGACGCTCCTTGGAGCGGCGCTCGAGCCACTGCACCAGCATGGCGAGCGGAAAGCAGATGATGAAGTACATAAGGCAGCAGACGATGTATCCCTGCAGGTAACCGTACAGGCTCACAAAGTTGTCTGAACGGTACATAAGGTCGCCGCCGGCCACAAGCGCCAGCACCGACGTGTTCTTGACTAGGTTGAGTGCCTGGTTACACAGCGGCGGCAGAATGATCTTGAATGTCTGGGGCAGCACGATGTACCAGTACGCCTGCGCACGGGTGAAGCCCTGGCTCTGCGCCGCCTCCATCTGACCGCGCGGAACCGCCTCGATACCGGTGCGGATAACCTCCGAGATGTAGGCCGCGTGATACAGGCCCACGCCCAAGAAGCCCAGCACGAACGGCGCGATGCGCACCGGCTGGTCGGCACCGGTTATGGCCTGCAAAAACTGCGGACCAGCCATGTACATAAAGAGCACCTGCACGGGCAACGGGGTGTTCTGGTAAAACTCCACGTACACGCGGCTTATGGCGCGCAGCACGCGCGAACGGGTGGTAGAGAACACACCCAGCAGCGTGCCCAGCACCAGCGACAGCAGCAGACCGGCAACGACCACCTGTAGCGTCACGCCAAAGCCCTCCCAGAAGGGCCCCATGTTTTGAAATGTCGTCGACCAACGGTCGGCGTCAAATAATCCTTCGAGCATTTGATTCCTTCCTTGGACGATGCGCCTATACAAGACCCCAGGTCTTGACCTCTTGGTCGAGCCAGCCGTCGGCCAGACGATCGCAAATCACCTGATCGACCACGGCCGAAAGGTCGCAGCCCTTCTTGGTCGCCACGCCGTAGCCCTGCTCGCCAAACTTGACCTCGGGCTGCAACAGCTCAACGGTCTCGTTCATGTAACCGGCCAGCGTGGAGCGGTCCATGGCAAAGACGTCGATATTGCCGGCGTCGAGCGAACTCTTGATGATGGGATAGCCACTAAAAGCCCTAAACTCGGGCTTACAGCTAAAGCCGTTGTCCTTGATCATCTGCTCGATCAGGCCCTGCGTGGTGGCACCCTGGCTCACGCCGATGACCTTGCCGTCCAGGTCCTCAATCGAGGTAAAGCCCGAACGCTTCTTGACCATGAGTCCCACGTAGTCGGTGCGGTACGGCGTCGAGAAATCCCAGCTCTTCTTGCGCTCGTCGGTGATGGTGTAGGTCGCCGCGACCACGTCGAGTTGGCCGTTATCGATCAGCGGGCCGCGTGTCTTGGGCGTTACGTCGGTAAACTCGACAAGCTCCTGGGCACGGGCTTCCTTGTAGCTCACGCCAAAGACAGCGGCGGCGATCTGGTAGCACAAATCGACTTCCATGCCCTCAAAGCGGCCTTTGGCGGTGTCGTAATAGCCGTAGCCGGGAACATCTTTCTTGACACCGGCATTCAGATGGCCGCGCGACTTGATGGCCGCAAGCTTGGATCCCTTGTCGGAACCCTCGCCGCTGGTGGAGTTGCCGCAACCGGTGAGCGCGGTCCCCGTCAGCGCGAGCATGCCGGCGCCCGCCAGCTGCAAAAAGTGACGGCGCGACACGGCCGCCCTCGTCATATCCGTCATGTCCATCACCGCGCCTAGTGCAGAATCTTGGACAGGAACTCGCGGCAGCGCGGGTTCTCGGGGTTATCGAAGAAGTGCTCGGGCGTGCCCTCCTCAAGGATGCGGCCGTCCTCCATAAAGATGACGCGGTCGGCCACCTGGCGCGCAAAGCCCATCTCATGCGTCACGCAGATCATGGTGATGTCCTCCTGCGCAAGCTCAATCATAACGTCCAGAACCTCCTGGACCATCTCGGGGTCGAGCGCCGAGGTCGGCTCGTCAAACAGGATGATGGGCTGCTTGGTACACAGGGCACGGGCGATGGCGATGCGCTGCTGCTGACCACCCGAGAGATTCTGCGGATACTCGCCGGCCTTATGCGCCATGCCGACGCGCTTGAGTGCGGCGATGGCGATCTCGGTCGCCTCCTCCTTGCTCTTCTTTTGCAGCTTGATGGGCGCGAGCGTCAGATTGCCGAGCACCGTCATGTTGGGATACAGGTTGAACTGCTGAAACACCATGGAGCTGTACTTGCGAGCCATCTCCAGGTGATTCTTTTTGGTGAGCGGCGTACCGTCGATGACGACCTCGCCCGACGTAGGCTCCTCCAGATAATCGACGCAACGGATGAGCGTCGACTTACCCGAACCAGAAGGCCCGATCATTACGAGCTTCTCGCCGCGCTTGACGGTGAGGTTGATATCTTTGAGCACATGCAGGTCGCCAAAGTACTTGTTGAGATGCTTGATCTCGATCATGTCTGCCATGAATGTCCCTTCCCTGCGTTAATACGAATTGCACTATTGTACGGAAAGAACCACGTTTCCGCAGCCCACGCTACATCCCCGTAAAGAACCCGCAACCTTCCGCCCACTCATTGGGCACAGACTTAAATGAGTACCCCCCGTGGGTACTCATTTAAGTCTGTCCCCAATGAGCACCGAAAATAATACAACCGCCCTTGTTGAGCATAAGTCAGCGAAAACCCGTACACGCGAGCAAGGTGACGTGAAATGAAAGGGCGCAGACCTTATGGTCGCGCCCTTGAAATTGAACGTCAGATTGCCGTGTGTACGGGTTTGCAGCGTCGAGCCGTTACGCGGTTTGGTAAAACCGCGTAACAAATTACGCGAGTTTGGCTCCAACGATCTTTGCTGCTGCCGGCTTATCAAAGTTGCCGCCAGTGGCCTTACCCAGAGCGCCCATGACCTGGCCCATCTGCTTCTTGGACGTGGCGCCCAGCTCGGCGATGACCTGCTCGATCAGGGCCTCGAGCTCCTCGCCCGAAACCTGCGCGGGCAGAAGGCTCTCCAGAATCTTGACCTGCTCGGTCAGGTTGTCGGTACGCTCTTGGTCGGTGCCGGCCTTGATGGACATCTCCAGCGTCTCGCTCGTCTGCTTAATCAGACGCTTGATCATGCTGTTGACGTCTTCCTCGGTCACATCGCGGCGCTCGTTAACCTCGATATTCTTCACCTCGGCCTTGACCTGGCGAATGATGGACAGGCGAACCTTGTCCTTAGCCTTCATGGCCGCGATCATTTCCTTCTGCAGCTCTTCGTTGGTCATCTGCAAATCCTCTCTAATAGCGTGGGCGGCACTCGCGCGAGCACCGCCCCATGATTACTCAGTCGTCGACGAATCGTCGGTCGAACTCTTGGTAACGCCCTTCAGACTCACGTTATAGGGTACGTCCTTGGGCATGGGGTTGACGGTGATGTCGGCATCCTTCTTGTACTGCTCCAGCCACTCGCTGTACGCAGTGCTGGCCGCTTGCGTCTTCACCACGTTGGAGACGTACTTTTTGATGGCCTTGGGCACCTGGTTGATGTCATCAACCTGATTATCGACATGGAAGTAGTCGGTGCACTTGATGATGTGGTAGCCATAGGTCGACTCGATGACTTCGCTCACGTCGCCCTTGTTGAGCCCCTCGAGCGCCGTCTGGTAGCTGTCGACAAAGGTGGTGAGCTTATCCCAGCCCACATCGCCCTTCTTCTCCTTGGAACCGGTGTCCTCGGAGTACTGCTCAACGGCGTCCTCAAAGCTCAGCTCACCGGAGTTGATCTTGTCCAGGCACTCCTGCGCCTTGGCCTTGGCGGCAGCCTTGTTCTCGTCGGAAGCGTCGGAATCAACCTTGATCAGGATGTTCGACGAGCGGCGGGCGTCGTTGTAGCTGGACAGGTTTTCGTTGATGTAATCGACGATCTCGCTGTCCTTGGGCTTGCTCGTGGGCGCGACGGCATCCTTGAGTTTCTGCTGCGCCAGACTCTCCTTGAGCGAATCCTTGTAGGTATCCTCGGTATAGCCGTAGGTCTTGAGGGTCTTCTTAAAGGCCTTGGCACCGCCCGCGCTCTTGCATGCGTCCTTCCAAGCCTTCTCGACCTCCTCGTCCGACACCGTCACGCCGTTCTCCTTCTGTGCCTGTTGAAGCAGAATCTGCTGCGTGTAGGAGTCGATGAGTTGCTTGCGGTACTTCTTGGGCGTGAGGTCGTTGTCGACCAGGTACTGCGCCCAGTCCTTGTCATTGGTGTAGCCGTAGGACGTGCGCATGCTCATGATCTGCTTGGTCACGGTGTCCTCGGTGAGGTTGGTGCCGTTGATAGTGGCAGCTACACCGCCGGTAAGCTTGTAGCCCGAGGTATCCTCTGCCTGCGACATCAGGCCGGAGCACGCCATGGCCGAGACGGAAAGCAGCATTGCCAGCACGCCGATGACCACCAGAACGATCTTGACGGTCTTGGACACGCGGGTCTTGCGCTGCTTCTTGCGAGAGCTGGAGGCGGCGCGAGCCTGCTGCTCGGGCGTCGGCTCGGGTGCGGGGTTCTTTTTCTTATTTGCCATAGTTGGCCTTTCGCATAACGAATCGAACAAACGCCATTGTGTCACAACGCAGCCCCCGCGGCACGCTTGGTGCATTGGGGACAGGTTAATCTGCACCATTTTGGTGCAAAGGGGACAGCTCTGGCAGCCGGCACCTTAGAAGTGGCGGCGGATGGCGTCGACCATGCCCTGGGACGTGGTCTGGCCGAGCACGTCGGCTGCGGCATCGGCGTCCATAAAGATGTTCATGAGCGCCTGCAGGGCCTCGACCTGGCCGCCCGGCTCGGCGATGCCCAGATTGATGACGATCTGCGCCGGCACCGGAGCGCCCATGCCAGCCATAGCGTTAAATGTCACGGGCGCGGCGGGCTTCACCACCGCGATATAGGGCTTGGCCACAAACCCCGGATCGGTATGCGGAATGGCAATGTTTGCCGCCGGCATGGCAAGACCCGTGGGATAGGCATCCTCGCGCGTGCGAACGGCGTCGAACCAACCGTCGGCAATGTAGCCACGCGGTACAAGCTCGCCCTCAAGCCGCGCGAACACCTCATCCGGCGTCGCACACTCCCAATCAAAAAACACCAGCTCAGGCGTAAACAGTGCTTCGTTATCCGCCATATCGTCCTCCAAAGTTGCATGAGGGCCACAATGCTCAATATGATAGCGAAACGGAGTATGCAAGGTTAGCCGAGGATCCCGATGAGCTCGAGTGCGCGCGCTGGCGTCAAGCATACCTCGGGCATCGCCTCCAACATGCGTCGGTCGCTCGTGATTACGTAGTCGACATCCGCCGTATCGCCCGATGCAATGATGAGATTGTCCTCAAGGTCCGGCATACGCTTGCCAAGCATACGCGCCATCTCGCATTCCGCCAACGAAAGCGGAGAAGCCGTTGCCACCTGCATCATATGCTCGATACAGGCCCATGCAGCCGGACCGAACGGAGCGTTAACCCCATTCACATTCCGCTGAGCTAGACGCCGCGGCACAATGTAGAACAGGTCCTTTGCCGTCGTTGGCGCGTACAGAAGGTCAATCTTTCCCGCCACGGCCAACTCAATCAATCTTTTCGCCTCGTCGAACGCTCCCTCTTGCAGGTAATAATCGAGCCAAACGTTTGTGTCTACCAAGAGTCGTTTTGCCGCAATCATCGGCAATTCGCCTCTATGCCAGCGATCATCGCATCGTACATGTCGTCGCGTACGGCACCCCAGTCTTCCGCAGATGATCCACCTGGCGCAAAATCCGAAGCGCTTAGCCCCAACGAGGAAAAAGCTAGGCCACACCCCTGCTCGGCCAGGCTCTCCGCACGGGGCGCCTCGCGCTTATCCGCCACCATAAATCCTGGCAACGTCTGATGCTCGACAAGGTAGGTCCAAAGCGCACGAATAGCGTCACTCGGCCCCAGCCCATTGCGAGTCAGGACCGCATCGCCGCCAGCCTTGAGCATAGGGTCGATTCGCGTGTTGAGCTGCACTGTTGCTGTTGCCATGGCGACTCCTCTCTGCTTGCTAGCAGTATAGCAAACTTGAGAGGCCACACAAAAAGAGCCCCGCCCGCGTACGGACGGAGCCCTATCAACTTTTTTCGATCGCTTGCGTCCCAAAGAGCGCTCAGCGAACTCTCTTACACGCGACTAGCGTGCCGCATCAATTGCCACCTTGCCGCTCTCCAGCACGTGAACGCGGCCGTCGGCGAGCATTTGCACGACCTCGGGATACAGCACGTGCTCAATCGCGTGGATGTGCTCCTCGAGCGTGTCGACGTCCCAGCCCTCCTCAACAGCCAGCGCACGCTGGGCGATGATGGGGCCGTTGTCGTAGATCTCGTTGGCAAAGTGCACGGTCACGCCGGTCACCTTGACGCCACGCGCAAACGCATCGTCAATCGCATGCGCGCCGGTAAAGCTCGGCAGCAGCGCCGGATGCAGGTTGACCACGCGATTGGGGAACGCCGCCAGCAGCGGCGTGTGCACCATGCGCATATAGCCGGCCATCACCACGTACTCGCAGCCACGTTCGAGCAGCTCATGCGCGATGATCTCGTCAGCCGCGATGGGGTCGGCATAGACATCCTTGGACAGCGTGAGCGTCTGGATGCCCGCACGCTCGGCGCGCTGTAGGCCCTTGGCCGAAGGACGGCTCGACACCACGAGCTCAATCGAGGCGTTGAGCTTGCCGGCGGCGATTAGGTCGATCAGCGCCTGCAGGTTGGTACCCGAGCCGCTGATAAGCACGCCAATCTTAAGCGGCTCGGCCGTATCGGTGCCGGTCGGACGGGTGTAGGGCACAAAGCCCAGGCCCTCGGCAGCAGCCATCTGCTCGTTAGCGCTCATCGGAGTACACGACCTTACCGGAACCCTCGACGCACTCGCCCACGCGGAACGGCTTCTCGCCCAGCGCGACCAGTGCCTCGGTCACGGCGGCCTCGTCCTCGGGGGCGACGATCAGGCACAGGCCGACGCCCATGTTGAAGGTCTTGCATGCCTCGTTGGGCGCGAGCTCGGCCTGACGCGACACGTAAGTAATAACGGGCGGAACGTCCCAACCCATCTCGGCGCCGTTGCGGGTGACCACGGCGTCAACGTCGTCGGCGAGCGCGCGGTTGAGGTTCTCGGTAATACCGCCGCCGGTGATGTGGGCGATAGCATGCACGTTGGCGCCGCCGCGCAGCAGCTCCAGGATCGGCTTGACGTAGATGCGCGTGGGGGCCAACAGAGCGTCTGCCAGCGATGCACCGCCGAGCTCCTCGAGCGGACGGCTCAGCTCCTCGGCCTTAGCGACGGCCTCGGGCGTGCCCGGCTTAACGCCGTCGACGCCAATGACCTTACGCACGAGCGAGTAGCCGTTGGAGTGCACGCCGGTGGAAGGCAGGCCCAGGATCACATCGCCCGGGCGGACGTTTGCGGGGTCGAGCATCTTGGGACGGTCGACGACGCCCACGGTAAATCCGGCAAGGTCGTAGTCGGCAGGAGCCATGACGCCCGGGTGCTCGGCCATCTCACCGCCCACGAGCGCGCAGCCCGCGAGCTTGCAGCCGTCGGCCACACCCTTGATAATCTTTGCCATGTGCTCGGCCTCGATGTGACCGATGGCAACGTAGTCCAGGAAGAACAGCGGCTCGGCGCCCGAAGCCAGAATATCGTTGACGCACATAGCGACCAGGTCCTGGCCAACCGTCTCGTGACGGTCCATGATCTGGGCGAGCACGAGCTTGGTGCCCACGCCGTCGGTACCGCTAATCAGGATCGGGTCTTCCATATCCTTGAGCGCGGCGGCCGAGAACAGGCCGCCAAAGCCGCCGATGCCACCGATAACCTCGGAACGGTTAGTGTCCTTGACCATCTGCTTAATCGCGTCGACGGCGCGACCGCCCTCGGCGGTGTCGACGCCGGCGTCCTCGTACGTCACATGCTTGCTGTCGCTCATCTGAGCCTTCCTCTCCCACTACCGTGGCGCCGCACGGGCGCCAAACGGTGCTCATAGTTGCGTTCATTTCGGCGCGCGCCATAACAGCACGCGCCGTCATATCAACAAAACAGCAGGTAAAACCTACCAAAATAAACCTGTCCCCATATGGCAGGTTTTATGCCTCGCCGTGCTCCTCTTCCCAGCTGCGGTCGTCGTATTTCTCGATCACGGCGTCGTCGTCAAAGTGCAGCGGCTTGTCCAGGTTGCGGGGCTTAAAGCCCTCCATAAACTTGTCGCGGCCAAAGCTCTCGGGAATCGCCACGGGGTAGCGGCCGGTAAAGCACGCATCGCAGTAACCGCCCTTGGGCATGACCTTAAGCAGGCCCTCGACCGAAAGGAAGGCCAGCGAATCGGCGCCGATATACTCGCAAATCTCGTCGACCGTCTTGTTGGCGCTGATAAGCTGCGACTGCACGTCGGTATCGATACCGTAGAAGCACGGCCAGATGACCTCGGGCGAGTTGATGCGGATATGAATCTCCTTGGCGCCGGCGTTGCGCAGCATCTTGACGAGCTGCACCATGGTGGTGCCGCGCACGATGGAGTCGTCGATGACGACCAGGCGCTTGCCCTCGATGTTGTCGCGCAGCGGGTTGAGCTTCATGCGCACGCCCATGGCGCGCAACTCCTGCGTAGGCTCGATAAACGTACGGCCCACGTAGCGGTTCTTGATAAGGCCCTCGCCAAAGGGAATACCGCTCTCGTGCGAATACCCCTCCGCAGGCGGCAGGCCGGAGTCGGGCACGCCGATGACCAGGTCGGCCTCGACAGGCTCCTCATGTGCCAGCTGACGACCCATGTCGTAACGGCAGGCATAGACGCTCTTGCCGTTCATGATGGAGTCGGGGCGGGCAAAGTAGACCTGCTCAAAGATGCAGTTGGCGGGCTCTTCGGCTGCAGGCACGCCCTGCTCGGATACCAGGCCCTCGGCGCTGATGCGCAAGATCTCGCCGGGACGGACGTCACGGACGTACTCGGCACCCACGATGTCGAGTGCGCAGGTCTCGGAAGCAACGACCCAGCCGCCGGCGCGCGTGACACGGACGGCGGAGTCGACCGTCGCGGCGCCGTCCTGCGACGGCAGCTGCGAAACGGCTGCGGCATCGGCCTGGTCCAGACCCTCGTCCACCAGCTTGCCCAGCACGAGCGGGCGAATGCCGTGTGGATCGCGGAATGCGTAGAGCGCCTGCTCGTTGATGAGCGTCATGGCGTAGCCGCCGCGCACGAGCTCCATGGTCTTGCGAATACCCTCGCGCAGGTGGCCCGTACGCTGGGTAAAGTAGCCGATAAGCTTGGTCGCGACCTCGGAATCCGAATTGGAGAGGAACGGCACGCCCAGCTCGATCAGCTGACGGCGCAGCTCGTCGGTGTTGACGAGGGTGCCGTTGTGCGCGAGCGCGATAATGACGCTATTGATGGTAGAGAGGTGCGGCTGAGAGGCTTCCCAGCTCTTGGCGCCGGCAGTGCCGTAGCGCACATGACCCACGGCCAGCTGGCCGGAGAGCGTCGACAGGTCGGCGTTGGAGAACACGCGGTCGAGCAGGCCCAGATCTTTGCGGACCATAACCGTGCCGCCGTCACCCACGGCGATTCCAGCCGATTCCTGGCCACGGTGCTGCAGCGCACGCAGGCCAAAGTACGTCAGTCGAGCCACGTCGCGATCGGGCGCCCATACGCCGAAAATGCCACATTCCTCATGCAGCTGGTCGGAGTCCGGATCATACGTCGACATGGTGTTCACCTGTCCCGCGGCACGCTCGGCCGCGCGGATGGTTTCTTGAGACATGGTATCCCCTCAGAGCCTCGTATTTTTGGCGTTACCCGCCTTATTATACGCACGGCGCGACGTGCTCCCCAGCGCATGAGCAGCGCTTTTTAAAAGCCCACCGAGCTAATAATCAGTTTTGTTGCCAAACATTTTATCGGTCTGTCCAGTGTAAGTGCCCGCGCCCCCAGATGGCCGCCGCGTCCGCCGTTGGGGATTACAAAGTTGCAATTGGGACGTTCGCCCTGTCTTTTGGCAGGTCGGCGGCGTATCCTTATAACCTACAACAAAGCGAGAAAGGTTCTGTATGGATCGAAACGAACTCGACCCCAGCGTCCCCAGCGCCACAGAGGTCAAGAAGATTCCCTTCATCATTAAGGTGTACGCCGTCCTGTGCATCCTTTCCGGCGTGGGCACGCTCCCGTCGGTCGCTGCCTTTATGTGGCAGGTCATCACGGCACTTGTTAACGGCAACGCCACCGAAAAGCTCGGCGACAACACGCTCGTCGCAGTCGGCCTTATCGTCGCCGGCATCATGCTCTCTGCGGCAAGTGCCGTCATCTTAATCATCTTTGGCCTGGACCTTATCAAAAACCAGCGCCGCAACGCCGCCCGCCTGTCCTACATCCTTATTGCATTCACCGTCGTCGAGCTTTTGGTCGACGTGATGCTCCAGGGCATCGGGCCCTTCCTGCTGCGTCCCGCGATCCAGCTCGGCATCCTTGTTGCACTTTCGGCAACCGTCGACCCCACGCTGCGTCAGGAGCGCGAACTGCAGCGCCGCCTGCAGGAGATGCTCGACCGCGACGCCGCCGCCGAGGGCATGCTCGGCCGCGATGAAACCGGCGAGGGCTACATCAAGCTCAACTACTTCAACCTGTTCTGGGTGTTCTTTGTCTGCTGCATACTCGGCCTGATCGCCGAGGACATCTGGCACATGACGGTCGACGACCCGGGCGTCTATCAGAACCGCGCCGGCATGCTGTTTGGCCCCTTCAGCCCCATCTACGGATTTGGCGCCGTGCTCATGACCATGGTGCTTAACCGCTTCTACAAAAAGAACCCCATCATCATTTTCCTGGTGAGCGCCCTGCTCGGCGCCAGCTTTGAGGTGTTCGTGGGCTGGTTTATGCAGACCGCGTTTGGCGTGGTCTCGTGGAGCTACTCGCACATAACGCTGTTCGGTTTGCCCGATCCGCTCGTGGTCCTCACGGGCGGACGCACCTGCACGGGCTTCGCCTGCCTGTGGGGCCTGGGCGGCCTCATCTGGATCAAGCTGCTGCTGCCGAGGCTGCTTAAGCTTATCAACAAGATCCCCTGGAAGAGCCGCTACTCGGCCACCGTCATCTTTACCGTTATCATGCTGGTCGACGGCGTCATGACGCTGCAGTCGCTCGACTACTGGTACCAGCGCGTTAACGACACGGAGCCGGACATTCCCGTCGCACAGTTCTACGGAGAGCACTTCGATAACGAGTACATGGAAAACCGCTTCCAGAGCATGACCATGAGCCCCAAGGATGCGACGCGCGTGTAGCGCCCACCGCGCCCAAAACGCAAAATGCCCGCCGGTATCACACGTACCGGTGGGCATTTTTATAAACGATCCTTCTATCGACGCAAGCCTCTACGCCTCGCGCTCGACCTCACTCACGCATTCGTTCTTAATGGTGCCAACGAGCGCCTGCAGCGCATCGACCACGTGCGGGCGAATGTCCCCGCCGATGAGCACGAGCATGATGTCGTCACCTACGGCAAGCTCGCCGCTTGCCAGCCACACACGCACATAGCCGATACCCGGCATCGCACGCGTCGCCTCGATAGCAGCCTGCACCTTCTGAGCATCGAAGCCAAACACCATGCCGCCCACCTTATGCCCAGGCGCCACGCCGTCGGTTTCGATTCCACGCGCCTCGGACTTGGGTGTCGCGCGCACCACGCCGTTATGCGTCAGGTACATACCGCACCCCGCAGCCGACGGGTCAGACTTAGCCTCGCGCAGCCACGCATCGACCGAAGGCATTACCTTGCCACTCTCAAGCATCATGTTCTCCCCTTGATCATCCCGGGTAGCTAAAAAAGCCCCGTCCCAAAAAGACTGCTCTCGGACACTTATTCCTCGACCGGCGTGAGCACCATGACAGCACGCGTGTTGCTCAGCGATAACGAACGACAGGTCACAAGCGTTACAACCTTGGTTGCCGAAGCGGCACGATCGGTGGCATCGCTCGCCACGGCAGAGGCACCGTCGAGCATCTCGGACAGGTAGTTCTTGAGCCCGTCGTCGCCCTCAAAATTGGGCGTGCGCGCCTTGGAGTACGTATCCTCAACGACCTTGGTCGCCAGCGGACGCAGCTTATACGTTGCATCGCGCGTGATGTAATACACGTACTCGATGCTATCGAACGTCGCTTGGTCGGTGGTGTCCGAAATCACGTTGAACATCGACCCATCGTTCATATGGTGGCCGTAGATCGTGGTCTGCTGATCCACCATGCCCGGCGCGGTGTCGTCGCTATCCAAGAAGATGGCACCGGACGCGTTAGCCGTACCGTCAAACAGCGTGTTGAGGTATTTGGAGTTGTTGTTGGTCTGCACCACGGGATAGTTGATGTTGGTGCCCGGCACATAAATCCAACCCACAATCTCGGGGTTTGTCTGAGCAAGCGCATCGAAGTCGATAATCGGCACGCCGCTGGCGTCTTTATCGCTTACATATTGCTTCTCGATTTTCTGATACGACTCGCTCGCCTGCTTGTAGCCAATCTGTGCATTGATAAAGATGGCAGCGGCGGCAACAATCAGGCCGATGCCGATGATGATGAGCAGAATGGGAATAATGGAGCGGCGCTTTTTGCGCGGCGGCTCAGTGTAGCTGGACGCCGCGCCGCTCGTTTGCCTCGGCGTCCGGGCCTGCTTCTTTGCCGTGCCATATGACGAAGGGCGATACGCAGCCGGCGTATCCTGGCGGCGATGGGACGTCGGCGTTACGGAACGCGGCGCGCGCGGCTGCTGAGGAGAGGATGTCCGACCCTGCTGTGCCGCATGGGCAGCACCCGGCTTCGACGGATCGGGAATCTGAGAAGCCTTGAATCGTTTTCCCTGATAATCGGACATGGCTCTCCTTATACTGCGGTGAAACGGCGGAACGCCTAGGCGTCGGCCATCTCCTGCTTCATCTTCTCGATAACCTTGCGGTACTCGGGGTCGCATGCGCCCAGAATCTGCGTGGCGTAAATGGCGGCGTTCTTGGCGCCGTTGATGGCAACGCAGGCCACGGGCACGCCCGAAGGCATCTGCACCATCGACAGCAGCGAATCCATACCGCCCAGGTCACTCGTCTTCATAGGTACGCCGATAACCGGCAGCGGCGTAAAGGCGGCCACGACACCACCCAGGTGAGCGGCCTTGCCGGCGGCGGCGATAATCACTTTGATACCGCGATCGGCAGCAGTCGAAGCCCACTCGTGGACCTTCGCCGGTGTGCGGTGTGCGCTCGCAATGACGAGCTCATAGGGCACACCGAGCGCCTCGAGCTCGGCGGTGCAGCCTTCCATAACACCCAGATCGGACTTGGAGCCCATGATGATCCCGACAACCGGCTTTTGATCTGCCATAAACAAAGACCTCCTGTTGAGAGCGGTGACGCGGCCAATCCGCGACCCTTAACTGCAAATAATTCAAGTATAGCCGCCGATGCTGATGTGTTCGGCGGGAGACGGAACGCTTTGCGAGATTAAGGCCGAAGGGTCGGAGCTTTCTGCCTACATTCAAAAAGCGTGCCCACCGTCCTTGGGCGGGACGGCGGGCACGCTTGCTTAGCTGTTGCTGGGGCTACTTAGCCTTGCTGCGACGATGGAAGAAAGCGCCGATCGCGGCGATGATGGCGCCAAGACCACCGACGGTCGCGACGGTCGCCGCCGTCTGGTCTCCGGTATTGGGAATCGCCGAACCGTTCTTCTTGCTGCCCTGGGCCTTGTCGCCTGCGGGCTTGCCCGCCTGGTTGCCGCCGTTCGAGCCATTGCCGGAACCCTGGTTGCCCGAGCCGCCCTGATTGCCGGAATCGGCATCCTTGAGGCTCTCAATAGCCAGCTTGAGCTGGTCATAGGCCGCCTGGAACTGGGTGTCGGAAGCATTCTCATCACCCAATACGTCCTCGGCGTAGGTAATGGCATCCGTCAGGGCCTTGACAGACTCGGCCGTCTTGCCCCTGGTGTCAGTCTCCTTCGCCTGCTTGACCAGGGCCTTGAGCTGCTTCTTAGTCGGATTCTCGACCGGGGCCACCGGGGTCTTCTCGAGCGCGCCGCGGGCGCTCTCGAGCGCCCTGAGCGCCTGGTCGACCTCGACCTGCGTGGCATTCTCGTCGCTCAAGATGGCGCGAGCGCTCGCCAGGGCGTTCTCGAGCGCCGTCCAGGAGGCCTCGGTGTAGTCACCGGCCTTGAGGTCGCCGGCAGCAACCTCGGCATCAATCTTTTCGATCGCGGTAGCGAGATCATCTTTCGACACCGGATCGGGAACGGCCGTACCGTAGAACTTGAGCTCCGCCACGCTGCAGTAGGCATCGACGTCGCCACCGCCGGCGTGAATCACCTTGACGGTCACGTAGCGACCGCGCGCGGCGCCAAAGCTCATCTGTTTCCAGTCGCCACGGTCGGTGAGTACGTGGCCGTCGTTGTCGAAGGCAAACGTACCCATCGACACGGCGGTGCCCATCTCATAACCGTCGGCAGTGTCGGAGACCAGTATCTCGGCCTCGAAGATATCGCCGTTAGTGCCGCCGTCCTGGCGCGGCAGGAATGTAACGTCGGTGAGATCGTAGTCGCGGCCCAGGTCGACACTCAGATACTGGGGCATACCGGTCCCATGGGCCCAGTCGCTGTGCCAAAGCGTCCGCTCGTCGCCGTCGAGAGCGTTGACGGCGTTGCTGCCCTCGTAGTCGGCCTCACTCGAGAAGCCGGCCACCTTGACGTTCTTGCGGTTCTCGGGCGTGTTGATAAGAATCTTCTCATCGACAGGACGCATCTTGAGGCCGTCGATTGCCTTCTCGATCTTGGCTGTGGCGTCCGCGACATCCTTCTTGCTATAGCTGCCTTGGCCGCCGTCGAGGAGCTTCTGAGCCGCCTCGACCGCAGCGGTGAGAGCTGCATAGGAATCCTTAGTGTAGACGGACTCGCTGTAGCCCGCGGCCTTGGAAAGCGCTGCCACGAGCGCAGAGGTATCGACACCAGCCTTGACCTCGACCTCATAGGATGCGGTCTTGGAGGGGTCGAGTACCGACGCCACCGTGATCTTTGCCTTGCCGGCCTTGTTGGCACGCAGGTAGTAGCTCACGCTATCGCCAGCCTGAACAGCGGAGACGCTTACCACAGAGGGGTCGGAGCTCTCGACCGTCACATAGGGGTAGCCGGCGCTCTCAGGCGTGGCCTTGGCGTCGACGAGCGTAACGTCGCCTTCAAAGAACTCGGTCTGGTTCTTGCCTAGCTCGACACCCTCGATGGCCTCGACACCCTGCGTGTAGTTGAAGTTGACCTCACGCAGTGTGAGCATCTGGTCACCCGATGCCTCAAGCGGCGTGACCTCGACCTTGGTCGCCTTCTTGCCCTTGTTCTCGGCAGAGAGGCCAAAGGCGTAGCGAGCCCGGAAGGAATCGTACTCCCCGCCCGCGAACTCTTGGGTCGAGCCATCCTCGAACGTCACGACGGCCTTGATCTTCTGTACGGTTCCGTTGCCGCCGTTGCGGTTAACGACCTCGACACTATCGAGTTTCGACGGCGTCTTAAATGCGAATGTCATCGTGGTGGGAAGCTTCACGTAACTCGGAAGCTTACCCTCGCTGTCCCAGTTGCCGCTCCAGTTCCATAGGAACTCAAAGCCGTTGTCGCCCTCGTTATTATCGAACAGCGCGTTATAGCTCTTCTGCTGGATAAGTTTCTCGACGTTGGTCCCGTCGTCGGTCGTGAGCTCATCGTTGGTCATCGTGATGTTGAAGGCGTCCTGACCGTACTCGGCGACCGTTGGCTGAGGAACATCCGGCATCGTCACCGTGCCGTCGCTCGCAAACTCAAGTGCGTCGCATGCCGGACCGATGAGCCAAGATGTCGAGGGCAGTTCGACCTTGCCGGCGGTCTTGGCCTTGAGCTTGAAACTCGCCACCGCGCCGGTACCGTTGTAGAGCTTGCCATCGCCGCGGTTGGCAAAGGCGAGATTGATAGTCTGCGTTCTGTCCGCGAACTGGACCTTCTCGCGAGACAGGTTCTCCATGCCGGCAGTCGAGCCGTCCTGCGCGATGCTCTCGGACACAAACTCGAACTGGTCGCTCTTGAAGTTGACGAGAGCGCCCAGGGCGTTGACGTTCTTGGCGTCGGCCGCATAGACATCAACGGTGATCTCATCACCGGCCTCGACCTCGGTCTTGCTCGGAATCACCGCGAGCGAACCTGCGACCTTGCCCTTTTGTTTAGTGCCGCCGTCAAGACCCGCCATGGTGAACGAGTAATCGTAGACGTCGTAAACGCCGTTATCGTTGAGGTCGGCGAAGTGGTCGCGGATCTGCGAACCGAACGTCGGGGTATCGGGCTCGCGGTTCTCGAGGCCCAGATAGTTCTTCATGTTGGAGTAGTCTCCGTCGGAGATCGTGGCCTTGTTGAGGTTGGAGCCCACGGCGAAGCCATCCGTGCCGTCGGTCTTGTAGATGGCAATCTCGGACGCGGAGAAGAAATTGCCGACCGAGGCGAGCGGTGTCATGCGCACGTAACGGGCGGCCACGGTGCCGTCAAACGCTACCGTCTTACAATCAGCGGAACGTGCCCAATCGACCTCCTGGCTCGTCCAGTGGACGCCATCGAGACTCGTCTCAACACGCATCTTGGTCACAGTGCCGTTGCCGGCGTCATCGCGCGGATAGTACTCGAGCTTATCGAGCTTGTAAGCGCGTCCATAGTCAACGGTAAGCGCCTTGCCTAGATCGTTGCCACCGGAGTGGAAACCGCCGTCGCCCGACTGGAACTCATGGTCGAAGGCAAGCTCGGCCTTATGGCTGCCGTAAAGTGAGCCCTCCCAGGTGATTTGCTCGGCGTCGGGGACGTTCCGCCACGGATCGAGTGCGGAGTTCGCCTCGAGCACATCGCTCCAGGCGGAGTAGCCCTCGGCGTTGCGCGAACGAATCTGGTAGGTGTGCTTGCTATTGTAGGCGAGGTCGGTGTGCGTGAACTCGGCCGCATCACCCACGGCGAACACGGTGCCGTCGACCTTAAGGTCGTAGGAGGTAGCACCATCGACCTTTCCCCAGGTGAGCTTGATGCTCGTTGGGGTCGTGACGTCCTCGGGGGCAGCAAGGTTCGTGGGTGCGGAGAGGCTCTCGTTGAGGCGATCGGCTGTGAGCGTGGCGTCGGCGTTCACGAAACCGCCCAGCTCGAGCGTCTGCGCCGCCGCAGCAACATCGGTCTTCGCGAACTTGACGTAGACCTTGGGGTTCGTGGTGATCTTGGTGTTGTTAAAGCTCTCGCCCCGCTCGGCCTCGGTGCCGTCCACATCGCTGCCGTAGTGGTTGAGGTTAGGGGTCTCGCTGTAGAAGTAGACCGCCTGGCCGGCCTCGGGGGTCGCGGTGTCAAAGGTCTCCTGCGAGTCGACCTCAACCACGTTGAGCGCGGATCCGCCGTTCTTGGCGACGACGCTCATGGGCTTGGCGGACACGTTGGCCACGAAGGTCGTGGTGCGATTGGAGTCGTAGCCGTTGTAGCCACCCTGCGAGGCTTCGGCGGTAAAGGTCGCGGTGCCGCCTGCGGCCTTGGATCTGTAGACGGTGCTCACATGCTCACCGTAGGAGATATTGTCGATCGTACCGTAGGAATCGTCCTCAGTCGTGTTGTTCTCGATGGAGGAGCCGTCGTCCTCGTACTGCGTAAAGGTGCCGTCGCCCTCGGTGGCGAAGAACTCGACGATACGCTGGCTGCGGTCGGTACCCTTGGTGTTGGTGTCGCTCACGGCCTCGGGGTTGTTGTTCTCGGCGTACATCGGCACGATAGCGTTGGCCTTCACAAACAGCGGCAGCTTCCAAAGCGGAGCCTCGTAGTTGTTGAGAACCTGGCCGCCGCGATACTGCTTACCCGAGAAGTAATCGATCCAGATGGTGGGATTCTCGTCGGTGCCGTAGTTGGGGAGGTAAATCCCATTGCGAATGTCGTTGCCGTTCTCGTCTGCCTGGGTATCCTGATACACCGGTGCCACTAGGAAGTTCTCACCGAACATATACTGGTACTGCGTCGAGGTGCTTGCGGCGTACTCGGAGTTATCGGAAAGCAGCATGGCGCGGATCATGGGCAGGCCGGCATCGCCGTTACCCGTGTCGATGTTGGCCGCCGAGGCCGCGCTCGTGTAGATATAGGGCATGAGCTGCGCCTTGAGCTTGAGGTAGAAGCGCGAGATGCCTGTGTAGGGATCGCCGTGCGTCATGGGCGATTTACGGTAGGTGCCCCAACCGTCCATGTCGAGCATAGAGGGCGTGAACGTCTTCCACTGGTAGTCACGCGCAGAGATGATGGGGTCGCCGCCAAAAATGCCATCCATGTCGGAGCCGATGTTGGGGTTGCCCGAAAGACTCTGACCGATATACGTGGGGATATGGAAGCGAATGTACTCCCAGTTACCGCCATACTGGTCGCCGGTCCAAATGCCACCAAAGCGCTGCGTGCCGGCCCAACCATCGAGCGTGATGATGTTGGGGCGCTTGTTAGCGCCGGTCGTCACCGTGTCATAAGCTGTCTTGATGCCATTAAGACCAAAGGAGTAGCCAGATCCAACCCAGGCAACGTCGGTCTTAAGGGTAGTGATGCCTCCCGTCTTGACCTCGGCGTCGAAGTCGCGAAGCAGATGCCACGGGGTCTCGGAGTTGCTGTCGGGCTCAAGGTTGGACTGGGTCCACAAGCCCGTGCTCACACCCTTTGAGTTGGCATACTCGGTGAACTTCTTAAGGTTGTCGACGTTGGCACGCACAGCGTTAAGACGGTCGGCCGAGCTCGCTCCGTCGGAGTTGACGCCGCCGGTCTTGTAGTAACCGTTCTGGCCATAGCCGGCGCCGTAGCCGTCGTTCGGCAGGAACCAGCCGAGCGGCATGTCGCTGTCCTCGTAGTCATCGATAACCTGCCGAGCAGAGAACTGGCGGTCGAAATCGGTCGCTTTCATGTTCTCGGTATCAACCGTAGGGCCCTCACCGTTGAGCGTCTCGGCCGCAAGTGTGCCGTCGAGCTTGTAGCCCGTCGACATGCCAGACTCGTACTTAACGTCGCCCTTCTCGCTCGAGGACTTGCTGCCCTTGGTCTCCCACTTCTTTTGACCCGAGGTCGTTGACCAGCCATCACGGTTATAGGCATTAAGATGACCAAGGTAGAACCCGTACTCGGGCAGCAGTACCGGGTTACCGGTCACCTTGTAGTAGTCCTGCAGCATCTCAGTTGCCACGTTCGAAGCTCCCTCGTTGGTCGCCACGAAGTAGTAGGCATCAAACTCATTCTCGCTGTGCAAAGTCGTGACCGTCGATGAGTCCGTGGAACCGAAGTCGTAGGAACCCTCTGCAAACGTGTTTCGGAGCACGCCGTAGCCGTCACTCGTCCAATAAAACGGGTTGGGCGAGGCAACGCCGCCATCGGTCCAGTTGTTCGTGTTGGAGATGGCGATGGTCTGGTTGGTGTGCAGGAAGCGTCCGTTCTGGGTGCCGCCGCCAAAGAAGTTCTCGGACTTCTCCTTGGCGAGCGTCTGGACGGTACCCTTCTTATCAAGGTCGAGGGACGCGGACTCGGAAACCACGACACGGTCGCCTGACTTGATACTCATCTTGCCAGTCGCCTTGTCCAGGATCACGGTCGCCTTTCCGCCGGTGATCTCGATAGTGTCGCCCTTGTCGGCAACCGTCGCACTCGGCTTGCTGTAGGTGTCCGAGGTATCGGGCTGAGCCTGGATCTTAGCCGTGTGGGACTTACTGCGCGGCGTGGCGTACTCGGAAAACTCACCCTTGGGGTCGACGTTATAACGGAAAATACCGTCCTCGAGGAACGTAATACGGCCCTTGATGCCGTCAGCGAAATCGATGTCGACGACATTCGAGGCAGACTGGGACACGGTCGCCGAGTCGACGCCCTTGAGTGGCGTGGCAATCGCCTGCTGGGGATTGGCAAACACGAGCGTCGCTGCAGTGGCAACGAGGACCGCGCTTCCCTTCACCCACCGTTTCGTAAAAATGGAATTCCTGCGCATCTGGTCTCCTTTCTTCCGACATGCTGAGGTGCCGAGGACGCCCCCCCCGGCAGCATGGGAAAACGTATCAAACGGAGATGTTCGGTACATTCCGCACAATGGGGGCCACCCGTTACCAAGGGGCCAACTGGTAGTAACCAGATAGCCACCTACTAGGTCATATCAACATATGGGAGCACTTGCGCACCCAAGTTCGGAATTCTCCCAGCGGCAGCAAAATAAGCGTCAACGGCAAGGTGGGCTTAATAAGCCATACCAATTGGTTCTTCAGTCAAATACCAATCTAGCAAAAATGTACTGTTTATCTGGTATTACACAGACCATACCTTTCCCTCGGGAACTGGGCTTCGCGAAGTTTCCCGAGAGAAAAGCTCGACCGCCGCCCTGCGACCTACCGGAGATTGCTATGACGTACGTTGGCTGATTTGGTTTGGAATGAGAGGTTGACGGAGGGTGGTGGACAGTTAGTTCAGATTTGTATTTTTTGGCCGGGTCCTTACGTGCAAACGTATCGTTTTGAAGCCGTTTTAGACCCAATAACGCCATTTTCTCATTCCTGACTGCGCATCCTTGTCGCCTCAGACCGCCAAGAACAGCTCATTTGAGCTCAAATCGGCCTTTATCCACCCTCCCAAAAATACAAATCTGAACTAACTGTCCAGCAGCGCTCTCGACCAACGGCAAAAAGGTCCTTCGGTGAATGCAATTCACCGAAGGACCCCATACAAAACGCGGGCTCTGCCCACACACTCTTTTTTATTCAGCCCTAGTCATCGCGCAAAGCCCCTTCAGCAGCACACGGTGCTACCGAGTCACCGCAGGCCGGGGCGGGAGTCGGTCCTTTCTCTCGGAAAACTTCGCGAAGCCCAGTTTCCGAGAGAAAGTGTCCGCCTCCCGCCCCGGCCGGACAGCTCAATCTACACCGTGTGCTGCGGCAGGTCCTGCAGGGCGATGACGTCCATGCCCATGTCGTTGGCGCTGCCGTGACCCTGCTGGTCCTCGCGCACGGCCTCGATGGCACTCACGTACGTGTTGGCCGCAGACATCGCGGTCACGCAAGTCACGCCGCGGCGCACCGCCTCGGTACGCAACAGATAGCCGTCGCCGCGCGAACCCGGGCCGTACGGCGTGTTGATAATCACCGCGATCTTGCCATCGGCGATGAGGTCGCCGATGTTGGGGCGCTCGCCGTCGTGCGGGCCGCTAATCTTCTCCACGATCTCGCACGTCACGTTGCCTCCACGCAGCACGCGCGCCGTACCCTCGGTGGAGCAGATGTCAAAGCCCAGGTAACGCAGGATACGCGCGACCGAAAGGATGTGGCGCTTGTCGCGGTCGCACACGCTGATGAATACCTTGCCGGCGCTCGGGTCGGGCAGCTTGTAGTCGATCGCCAGCTGCGTCTTGGCATATGCCTCGGGATAGCTCTTGGCGATGCCCATGACCTCGCCCGTCGACTTCATCTCGGGCCCCAGGATGACGTCGGCGCCCGGGAAACGACCCCAGGGCATGACGGCTTCCTTCATGCAGAACCAGTCCAGCTGACGTTCGTCGCTCGGCAGGCCCAAGCTCGCGATGGAATCGCCTGCCATGATGCGCGCCGCGCATTTGGCCAGCGGCACACCGGTGGCCTTGGAGATAAACGGCACGGTACGGCTGGCGCGCGGGTTGGCCTCGATCACGTAGACGGTCTCGCCCTTGATGGCATATTGCACGTTGACCAGACCGCGGACTCCCAGCGCCATCGCGATGCGGCGCGTGGTCTCGCGGAGCTTCGCCTGCAGGCTCTCGCTAAAGCTGAACGGCGGGATGCAGGTCGCGGAGTCGCCGGAGTGAATACCGGCTTCCTCGATATGCTCCAGGATGCCGCCGATGTATACCTCTTCGCCATCGCACAGGGCGTCGACATCGGACTCGATTGCGCCCTCCAGGAAGCGGTCCAGATACACCGGGTAGTCGGGGCTGATGCGCGCAGCCTCTGCCATGTAATCGCGCAGATGCTCGGCATCGTAGGCGATCATCATGCCACGGCCGCCCAGCACGTAGCTCGGACGCACCAGCAGCGGGTAGCCAATATGCGCGGCCACGGCCTCGGCCTCCTCAAACGAGGTTGCCTGGCCCGCCGGCGGATACATGATGCCCAGCTTGTCGAGCAGGGCGGCAAAGCGCTCGCGGTCCTCGGCAAAGTCGATGGCGTCGGGCTTGGTACCCATGATGTTCACGCCGCTCTCCTCGAGCATGCGCGCCAGCTTAAGCGGGGTCTGGCCGCCGAGCGTCACCACGACGCCGTCGGGTCGCTCAACATCGATGACATCCATGACGTCCTCGTAGGTGAGCGGCTCAAAGTAAAGGCGGTCGGACGTGTCGTAGTCGGTCGAAACGGTCTCGGGATTGCAGTTGACCATGATGGTCTCAAAGCCGCGGGCCGCCAGCGCGTAGCTCGCGTGCACGCAGCAGTAATCGAACTCGATACCTTGGCCAATGCGGTTGGGGCCGGCACCCAGGATCATCGCCTTGGGCTTGTCCGCCGGCGTGGTCTCGTCGGGAGCCACGCACTTCTTGGCATCCGGGCTCGTGCGGTAGATGTTCTCGTACGTCTTGTAGTGGTACTCCGTGGCGCTCGAAAACTCCGCAGCGCAGGTATCGACCGTCTTCATGCTGGGAACCACGCCCAGACCCTTGCGATAGGCGCGCACAAAGCGCTCGTCCGAGCCGGTCAGCGCGGCAATCTCGGCGTCGCTCGTGCCGTACTGCTTGAGCAGGCGCATCGCGTCGGCGTCGATATCCTCCACACGCAGGCCGCGGATGCTCTCCTGGACCTGCACCATGTCGTTGATGCGGTTGAGATACCACGGGTCGATGCCGCAAATGGCATGGATACGCGCAACGTCCCAGCTGCGGCGCAGGGCCTCGACCACAAAGAAGATGCGATGCTCGGTCGGGGTTGCCACGGCCTGAGCGAGCTCATCGTCGCTCAGCTTGTCGGCACCTTCCTTGCCACCGGCACAAATGCCCTGATGCCCGTCCTCCAGCGAACGCATGGCCTTGCCGAAGGCCTCCTCAAAGGTGCGGCCGATCGCCATGATCTCGCCCACGGCCTTCATGCGCGTGGTGAGCGTGGGGTCGGTACCCTTGAACTTCTCGAAGGCAAAGCGCGGCACCTTGACCACGCAGTAGTCAATCGTGGGCTCAAAGCAGGCAGGCGTTGCCTTGGTAATGTCGTTGACGATCTCGTCGAGCGTGTAGCCCACGGCCAGGCGAGCGGCGGCCTTGGCGATGGGGAAGCCCGTGGCCTTGGAGGCCAGTGCGGACGAACGGCTCACGCGCGGGTTCATCTCGATGACGATCAGGCGGCCGGTCTGGGGGTTCACGGCAAACTGCACGTTGGAGCCGCCGGTCTCGACGCCGATCTTCTCCAGAATGGCGAGCGACGCGACACGCATGCGCTGGTACTCAAGGTCACTTAGTGTCTGCGCCGGCGCCACGGTGATGGAGTCGCCGGTGTGCACGCCCATGGGGTCGAGATTCTCGATGGGGCACACGATGATGCCGTTGCCGGCGTGGTCGCGCATGACCTCCATCTCATACTCTTTCCAACCCTCGATGGACTCCTCGACCAGCACCTCATGGGCAGGCGAGAGCTCAAGGCCCTGGCTCACGATGGAGACGAGCTCCTCGTGGGTGTGCGCGATGCCGCCGCCGGCGCCGCCGAGGGTAAAGCTCGGACGCAGCACGCAGGGATAGCCCACGCGCTCGGCGATAGCCTCGGCGTCGGCCACGCTGTAGGCATAGCCCGAGCGCGCGACCTCCAGGCCGATCTCGGCCATGGCCTCGTTAAAGAGCTTGCGGTCCTCGCCGCGCTCGATAGCGGCCAGGTCGCAGCCGATCATCTCGACGCCGTACTTGTCCAGCGTGCCGTCTTTCGCCAGCTCGACGGCGGCATTCAGACCGGTCTGGCCACCCAGCGTGGGCAGCAGCGCGTCCGGATGCTCTTTCTTGATTACGCGCTCGATAAACTCGGCGGTGATGGGCTCGACATAGGTGCGGTCGGCCAAGCCCGGGTCGGTCATGATGGTCGCCGGGTTGGAGTTGACCAGGATGACCTCAAAGCCATCCTCCTTGAGCACCTTGCAGGCCTGGGCGCCGGAGTAGTCGAACTCGCAGGCCTGGCCAATAACGATGGGGCCCGAACCAATAACGAGGATGCGCTTGATGTCGGTACGTTTCGGCATGTTAGTTCTCCTCGGTCGCAGCGTTCTCGGACTCGGCGAAATTCCAGCCGGCGAGGCGGTCCTTCGCGGTGTCGATGTCCAGGTAGTTCTCCTCGCCGTCCATGAGTCGCGTAAAGGCGGTAAAGAGATAGTGGGCATCGGTGGGGCCAGGCGAAGCCTCGGGGTGGTACTGGACCGAGAAACACGGGGCGTCGAGCAGCTGGATGCCCTCGGCGGTGCCGTCGTTGAGGTTCACATGTGTCAGGCGAATGCGACCAAAGCGCTCGTTCATCACGACCGGCGCGATGCCGCGACGCACCCAGGCGCGCAGGTCGCCGCCGGCCGCATGCTCGGTTTCGCCGCCGGAAAGCTCCGGAATCAGTTTGCCCAGACTGGGGAACAGCAGGCCAAAGCCGTGGTTTTGCGCGGTGATCTCCACGCGACGGCTCACCAGATTCATAACCGGCTGGTTACCGCCACGGTGACCGAATTTAAGCTTTTCCATTTGGGCGCCGCAGGCCAGGCTGATCATCTGGTGACCGAGGCAAATGCCAAAGACCGGCACCTTGCCGATCAGCTGCTGTACCTGCTCATAGGTCTCCACCACGGCATCGGGGTCGCCGGGGCCGTTGGACAAAAAGACGCCATCGGGATTCATGTTGAGCACCTCACTCGCGGGCGTATCCCACGGCACGACGGTGAGATCGCAGCCGGCACGGACCAGGCCCTCCAGAATACCGCGCTTCACACCGCAGTCGTAGGCGACCACTTTGTGACGGGCAGGAGCGGCAGCCGCAAGCGCAAAGTCATGCGTGGCAGGCAGGTCGGCGGCCACAAACTCGTGAGGCGCGGGGCAACTTACGGTCTTGACCAGGTTCTCGCCTACCAGCGTGGGCGCAGCGGACAAGCGCTCGGCAAGCTCGTCGACGTCGAAGATCTCGGTCGAGATAATGCCCATCTTGGAACCATTGTCGCGCAGATGGCGCACCAGAGCGCGGGTGTCGACACCCTCGATAGCGACGATGCCGTGAGCGCGCAGGTACTCCGGTACGCTGACGGCCGAGCGCCAGTTAGAAGGCGTGGCACACATGTCGCGAACGATCATGCCACGCATAGCCGGAGCGCTCGCAGGGCGCACGGCGTCGCCGGGGAAGGCCGACTGGACGTCGGTCTCGTCGATACCGTAGTTGCCGATCTGCGGATAGGTCATGGTTACGATTTGGCCGGCATAACTCGGGTCGGTCATAACCTCAAAGTAGCCCTCGAGCGAGGTATTGAAGCAGACTTCGCCGGTCGCGGTGCCCTCGGCGCCGCATGCGCGTCCATAAAAAATGGTCCCATCCTCAAGATACAGGGTGCAGGAACCGCAAGCGCCCTTGCTGGTTTTGGCCAGCATACGCTGGCACAGCTCGCTGGGCGCGATGGTGCGGGCGGCAGCGCCCGCAATATGGTTGTTCGCCATAGTTCTCCTTCCCGGTCTCACAGGACCGGCTTAAAGGTGTGCAGTTAGGCCTCGCGGTATTGTAACCGCAAGCATGCCTCATGGCGTTAATTTCATCGAAATGTTTACGAAATGATAATTATGACTTTCTATGCATAATGATTTTTTAATCCCCGTCCCAGAAAAATCATCCCGCGTGGGCTTGTGGCTCACGCGGGATGATGGCGTCTTACTTTTTCTTGTCCTGTTCCAGCAGATCGGACGGCGTTCGGTCGGGCTTGCCGCCGCAGAAAATCTCGCGGCCATGCAGACGATGCTCCAGGTCACGTTCGGCCTTTTCCTCGTCAATCTTGGTCTGGCTCACCACCGGGTCCTCAATCAACGACGACACCGAGTTCACCTGCTTCTGAATGCGCTCGGCGATGGTGTCGTCCATACTCACGATGCGCATCTTCCAGTCGATACTCGTAGCGTTGGATGAGCTCTTGGTCCACACGAACGTCAGGATGGCGCTCTGGTGGCCCCGCGCGGGGAACATGCCAAAGAAGGAATCGTGCTGAATATTGCTATCCTCGTCGATATAGGCGTGAACGTTATACACCACGCGGTCAATCTTATCGTTGAGCAGCGCGTTGGTCGCAAGTGCCGCGGCCTGAATCTGCCCGTTGGACAGCAGCTCGAGCTCGTTGGCAGACGATGTGTCCAACACCGTTACCTCGACCGTGCCCGTACGCTCATCGGCTTCATCGACGGTAAAGTCGAGCGGGAACTGCGTAAAGCCGTTGCCCCATTCGAGTCCACCCTTGAGCGCGGTCGAGACGGTATCCACCGAAACGCTCTCGGACAGGTTGGCGGTATTCAGACGGCGCATCACGCCGTAGCCGATCTGCATGCCCACGATCAGCACCAAAATACCAATGACTACGGCCATCGCGGTCTTCGTAATGGTATGGCTCACCTGCGAGCCCGAAGGATCGTCCTCGGACAGCGGGTCGATATGTTTTGCCTGGCTCGCGCGGTCCTCGCTGCGCAGCTGCGCTAGCGCCGCTTTGTCACCGCGCTTGGCCGCAGCCTCCTTCTCACGCATGCGCTCGGTTCGCTTTTTGGCAAGCGTGGGATCCAAGACGCCGGATGCATCGATTTCGGAGAATAACTCCGTCACTTCTTCCGGAGTCAAAGGGTTCTTGTCAGCCATAAACTTCCTGTCATATCAATCAGTCGAGCTCGTGCGCACGCACACCTTCGAACTGCATTCGATAGTAACGGGCATAGGTGCCGCCACGGGCGAGAAGCTCCTCGTGCGTGCCACGCTCCACAACGCGACCATGCTCAACGGTCGCAATCTCATCGGCATGCTTAATGGTCGAAAGACGATGGGCGATGATAATCGTGGTGCGGCCGCGTGCCAGCTCTTCGAGTGACTCCTGCACCGCCTCCTCGCTCTCGTTATCCAAAGCACTCGTCGCCTCGTCCAAAATCAGGATCTTGGGGTTCTTGAGAAACACACGCGCAATGGCAACGCGCTGCTTTTGGCCGCCCGAAAGACGGCTGCCGCGCTCGCCCACGACCGTGTCATAGCCCTGTGGAAGCGACTCGATAAAGGCATCGATGTTGGCGCGACGGGCGGCCTCGGCGATCTCTTCTGCCGTAGCGCCCGGCTTGCCGTAGGCGATGTTCTCGCCGATTGTTCCGTCAAACAGGTAGACATCCTGCTGCACCAGGCCGATGGCGCGGCGCAGGCTCTGCTGCGTCACATCGCGCACGTCCTGGCCGTCGATGCTAATGGATCCGGCAGCCACGTCATAAAAGCGCGGCAGCAGCGAACAGGTCGTGGACTTGCCACCGCCCGAAGGACCAACCAAAGCGATGGTCTGCCCGGGCTTGATGGACAGATTCATATGGTCGATAACGGGACGCTCTTCGGCATCGCCCTCGCCCAGCTCAACGTCCTCGTAGTTAAAGCACACGTCGTGATAATCCACGGCGCCGGCGGTCACCTGCAGATCCGTGGCGCCCGGCTTGTCCTGGATATCCGGCGCGGTCGAGAGTACCTCGTCCATGCGCTTAAAGCCGGCGATGGCCTTCTGATACGTTTCGGCCGAATTGACGAGTGTCTCGAGCGGCGTGCAGAACAGCGAAATATAGAGTGCAAAGGTCGCCATATCGACCGCCTGCAGCTGTCCCTGGGCGACCAGCCAGCCGCCCAGCAGTACCACGATCACATAGAGCACACCCGAGAGCAGGCCATACGTCGCGGTATAGACGCCCATGGCGTGGTACATGTTCTCTTTGGACGAAAGGTAGCGATCGTTAGAGGCACGGAACTTGGCGCGCTCGGTCTCCTCATTGGCAAAGCTCTTGACCACACGCATGCCCGCCAGCGAATCCTGCAGCTGCGCATTGATGCCGCTGATCTTTTTGCGGTTGTCGCTAAAGACCTCGCGCATGCGCATGTTCTGCCAAAACATGATGACCGCAAACGCCGCCGTCACCACGGCCATGGCGAGTGCCAGCACCGGGGCGATGGTAAAGAGGATCACAAACGAGCCGATAATCTCGATGCCGCAGATGATGATCCACTCGGGCACGTGATGCGCCGCCTCGCAGATATCGAACAGGTCGTTGACCACGCGGCTCATCATGTCGCCCGAGCTGTTGCGGTCGAAGTACGCAAAGCTAAAGCGCTCATACTGGTCAAACAGGTCCTCGCGCATCTTGGACTCCATACGCGCGCCCATCACGTGGCCCCAATAGCTCACAAAGTAGCGGCAGGCGCAGCGGACGGCATACATCAGCACCAAGCCCACCGCAATCATACCGAGCGCCCGCATAATGGCAGCCTGACCCTGGGTAAATAGCCCACCGGTCAAATTGCGCAGGATAATGGGGAACGCCAGGTCAATGGCGGCAAGCACCAGAGCGCAAACAGTATCGGCAACAAAAAGCCCCATCTGGGGCTTGTAGTAAGAAAGAAACCTCTTCAGCATGTGATCCTCAAAGAAATATCAACAACGTAAGGCCCTGGGACAAAGCAATCAGCAGTACTTGTCCCAGGGCTATCCCCACTCGTTAAAGCTCCGCGCCCCCAAGGCGGTGCGCGATGCTATCGCAGGCCAAGGCGCCCACGACGGTCTTGGCGTCTTCGATCTTGCCGTCGAGCACGGCGTCGATCAGCTCGTGCAGCGGCACCAGGTCCACGTTGACAAACTCGTCATCGTCGGGGTTGGGCGCGTCGAACTCGAGCTTGGTAGCCAAGTAGATGTGGATGATCTCATCGCAAAAACCGCAGGACGTGACAATCGACGTCAAAAAGCGAATACGACCAGCCCTAAAGCCCGTCTCCTCATGCAGCTCGCGCTTGGCGCAATCGAGCGGGTCCTCGCCCGGGTCGAGCTTGCCGGCGGGAATCTCGACCGTCACGCGATCGATGGCGGTGCGGTACTGACGCACCAGTACGATCTTGCCGCTCTCGGTCAGTGCCACAACGGCCGCCGCACCCGGATGGCGAACGATATCGCGGGCGCTGCGGCGACCGTTGGGCAGCTCAACCTCAAGACGGTGGACGTCGAGGATCTTGCCCTTCCAGGCGCACTCCTCCGAAAGAATCTTCTCGTGCAGCTCGGCATCGTGCGGGTCGTCGTCGCCCAGCACCAGCGCCGGCTCGTCAGCGACCTCGCCACCAGGCTCGCCCTCGACGTGCCCATACATGCGGCTGTCCTCCTCGACGATCTGCGCGTCCACGAGTTCTTCGTTCTTCTCGTCCATCCGTCTCATTCCTCTCGGACTTTAGGCATCCCAGGCGTCGCGGCCACGCAGTGCACGCAGACCGATGTCGTGACGCAGGGTCTTGCCCTCAAAATCAATCTTCTCGCAGGCATCGTAAGCAAGGTTGCGAGCGTTCTCGAACGTGTCGCCCAGAGCGGTCACGGCAAGCACGCGACCACCATTGGTCAAGAGCTGGCCGTTCACCACAGCAGTGCCCGCGTGGTACACGGTCACGTTCTCCATGGCCTCGGCGTCGGCGATACCGGTGATGACCTTGCCTTTCTCGTAGCTGCCGGGGTAGCCCGCACTCGTCAGTACAACGGCCACGGCCCACTCGTCGCGCCAGTCGAGTTCAATCTGATCGAGTTCGCAGTTGGCGCAGGCGAGCATGACCTCGACCAGGTCGTTCTTAAGGCGCGGCAACACGACCTGCGTCTCGGGATCGCCAAAGCGAGCATTGAACTCCAGCACCTTGGGGCCGGCAGGCGTGAGCATAAAGCCGCCGTACAGGCAGCCGCGGTAGTCGATGCCCTCGGCAGCGAGCTCGGCCACGGTCTGCTCCATGACCGCCACCATCGTGGCGTGCTCCTCGTCGGTCACGATGGGCACCGGGCTGTAGACGCCCATGCCGCCGGTGTTGGGGCCCTTGTCGCCCTCGAGCGCGCGCTTGTGGTCCTGCGAGGTGGCCATGGGACGCACGGTCTTGCCGTCGGTAAAGGCCAGCAGCGAGCACTCGGGGCCGGTCAGCATCTCCTCGATGACCACGGTGTTGCCGGCATCGCCAAAGGTGCCGCCAAAGCACTCGCGCACGGCCTCCTCGGCCTGCGAAAGCTCGGTTGCCACGATAACACCCTTGCCAGCGGCAAGACCGTCAGCCTTCACGACCAACGGAGCGCCCTGCTCACGCACGTAGGCGAGAGCCGAAGCCTCGTCGGTAAACGAGCCGTAGGCTGCCGTCGGAATGCCCGCACGCTCCATGAGCTGCTTGGAGAACAGCTTGGAGCCCTCCATCTGGGCGCCCTCGGCACCCGGGCCAAAGCAGGGAATACCCGCCGCACGCACGGCGTCGGCCACGCCCGCCACGAGCGGAGCCTCGGGGCCAATTACCACGAGTCCGCATCCATGGCTCTGCGCAAACGCCGCCACGGCCGCAGGATCGCAGTCGTCGAGAACAACGTTCTCGCCACAGCTCGCGGTGCCGCCGTTGCCCGGCGCGATGTAGAGCTTGCCGGCGCGCGGTGATGCTGCGAGCTTAGCTGCCAAAGCATGCTCACGGCCGCCGCTGCCCAACAACAGGATGTCGATGGTTTGAGTGTCCGCCTTCAAGGGTGCCTCCTCTATGGATTAACGGCCCGCTCCACGCGAGCCCTTTGCAAGCAAATATACCCCTCGGCCGCCCGTCCGGGCTGCAAAGGGGTATATCGCAATAACCAAATAGTCCCGATTACTTCCAGAATCGGTTGATGATCTGCTCGCGACCAGCGCCAACGCCAATAAACGTCACGCGGGTGTGTGCCAGATCCTCGATAAACGCCACATAGTCCTGAGCCTCCTGCGGCAGCTCGTCAAAGCTGCGGCAACCGGTGATATCGCACTTCCAGCCAGGGAGCTCCTCGTAGATGGGCTTGGCATGCTCAAAGCGCACCTGATGCTCGGGCACGCTGGTGTAGCGCTCGCCATCGACGTCGTAGGCCACGCACACCTTGATGGTGTCGAAGGCCGAAAGCACGTCGAGCTTGGTCACGGCGATGTCGGTGAGGCCGTTGACGCGCGAGGCATAGTTGGCGATAGGGCCGTCAAACCAGCCGCAACGACGACGGCGACCGGTGGTCACGCCGTACTCATAGCCCTCCTCGGTCAGCGTGTGGCCAGCCTCGGACTCATAGGAAAGCTCGGTGGGCATGGGGCCCGAACCGACGCGGGTGATATAGGCCTTCATGACGCCCAGCACGCGGTCGACGTTCTTCATGCCCACGCCGGAGCCGGTGATGGCGCCGCCGGCGGTGCAGTTGGAAGACGTCACGTACGGATAGGTGCCGTGGTCGATGTCGAGTAGCGTCGCCTGGGCGCCCTCAAACAGCAGGTTCTTGCCCTCATCGATCATGTTGTTGAGCAGCAGGCTCGTCTCGGTGATGTAGGGGCGCAGGCGCTCGGCCATCGGCAGGTACTCGTCGCAAATCTGGTCCACGGTGTAGGTGGGCAGGTTGTAGATGAGCTCGAGCTCGGGGTTCACGCGGGCGAGAGCGGTCTCCAGCTTGTCGCGGAACAGCGTCTCGTCCAGCATGTCCTGCATGCGCAGGCCAATGCGGGCCATCTTGTCCTGATAGCACGGACCAATGCCGCGCTTGGTGGTACCGATGTTCTTCTTGCCGAGCTTCTGCTCAAAGGCGCCATCCAGATCGATGTGGTACGGCATGATGACATGCGCGTTGCCACTGATCTTGAGGTTCTTGGTGGTGATGCCGTCGGCCTCGAACATGTCGATCTCCTCAAGGACAACCTTGGGGTTGACGACGCAGCCGTTACCGATCACCGACACGTGGTCGGAATACATGATGCCGGAGGGCACCTGGTGCAGGCCGTACTTCTTGCCGTTGACGACGATGGTGTGACCGGCGTTGTTGCCGCCCGAGTAGCGCACGACGGCATCGAAGTCGCCGGCGACCAGGTCGCAAATCTTACCCTTGCCCTCATCGCCCCACTGGGCACCGACCAAAACGGTTGACGGCATGTTTACTCCTTACATTCATGGACTGTCTACGCGCCACGCCGGCACGCAGAAGCACAAAACATTCCCAGTATACCCGTGCAACGGGTGCCTGTCCTACTCCTCGGCATGTGCCCCATCAAGCTCATAGAACTTCGTGGATGCCGGCAGGAACATCAGGTCGACGTCGCCGATCGGGCCCGAACGGTTCTTGGCCACGACAATACGCGTAACGCCCTCGTCGGGTCGATCGTCGCGCGAGGCTTCGGCCTCGTCGGCGGAGCGGTCCAAGAACATAACGATATCGGCGTCCTGCTCGATGGAGCCCGATTCACGAAGGTCGGAAAGCTGCGGGCGCTTGCCGGTACGGGATTCGACCTGACGCGAGAGCTGCGACAGCGCGATGAGCGGGATCTTGAGCTCCTTGGCCATGATCTTCAGACCACGCGACATCTCGGAGACCTCGACGGTACGGCTCTCGGAGCGGCGTCCCGGCGGAGGACTCACCAGCTGCAGGTAGTCCAGGATGATGATGGCCTTCTCCTTGTTGTGGAGCATGCGACGGCTCTTGGCGCGAATCTCGGTCACTGTGGTGCCGGGCGTATCGTCAATCAGAATATCGAGCTTGGACAAGGTCTGCGTGGCCTCGTTGATATTTGCCCACTGCTCGGGGCTAATGCGGCCCATGCGGAAGTCACTGATCGAGATCATGGCGTAGGCGCAAATCAGACGCTGGGCAATTTCCTTGCCCGACATCTCCAGCGAGAAGAAGCCGACGGTATAACCGGCCGCGGCAGCGTTGAGCGCCAGATTCAGGGCGAACGACGTCTTACCCACAGCAGGGCGGGCGCCGATGATGATGAGCTGGCCCTCGCGAAAACCCATGAGCATGCGGTCGAGCGACGGGAAGCCCGTGGGCACGCCCGCAGCCTGGCCGCCTGCCTGGCACACTTCCTCGGCCTCGTTATAGGCCTCGACCATAAACTCGGTCAGCGTCTTGTAGCTCGACTTGACCTCGCGCGCCGTGACCTTGAGCAACTTGCTCTCGGCCAGCTCCACGACCTCTTTGGTATCGGTGGGAGCGTTATAGGCCAGCGCGTTGATCTCGTTGGTGGCGCCGATCAGCTCACGCAGCATCGAATCGCGGCGAACGATAGCGGCATGGTGCTGCCAGTTGACGAGCGACAGGGTCTGACCCATCAACTCCAAAATGTAGGCCTCGCCGCCCACGGCATCAAGCTTGTTGATGCTTCGCAGGTAATCGATCAGCGAGATGGAGTCGATGGGAATGCGGCTGTTGTACATATCGACCATCGCGGTATAGATGGTCTTATGAATGGGCCGGTAGAAGTCATCGGGCTGCAGCTCGACCTGGGCCTCTTCGACCACCTCGGGCGATAGCAGCATAGCGGCCAGTACATTGGCCTCTGCATCTTGGTTTTGGGGAAGACCCAACTTGGAGCCGCGGTCCTCAACCGTCAGCCCGGTCTCCCTATCGTCATATGCCATGAGCATCCTCATTCATATCGCTTGCGAGCATCCATAGTATCAGCCACGGTCCCAAAACGCGCCGCGCGCCGCCAATCATCACCGAACCAAACGGATGAACGGTCCTGTATATAGGACTTCGACGCAACGTTCACCATGAAACTCACTCAGCGCAAAAAACAAAAGGGCGCCCTGGTTTCCCAGAGCGCCCTTCTTAGAACAAGATTGTTGCGTTGCAGCAAATGCTACTCGGCAGCAGCCTCAGTCTCGACCTCGGCGGTCTCGGCCTCGGCGACCTCAGCGGCCTCCTCGACCTCAGCCTCGGCAGCGAGCTCCTCGGCGGTAACGCCGACGAGAACGACAACCTCGGCCTTGATCTCGCGGTACAGCGAGATGGCAACGGTGTGGGCACCGGCAACCTTGATGGGCTTACCGAGCTCGACGCGCTTGCGGTCGATGTCCATACCGAGCTGAGCCTTGATGGCGTCAGCGATCATAGCGGCGGTAACGGAGCCAAAGAGGATGCCCTCGTCGCCGACCTTGACGTCAACGGTGACCGTCTTGCCCTCGAAGGCAGCCTTGGTCTCGTTGGCGGTAGCCAGACGGACGGCCTCGCGCTTAGCGATGTTGTTGCGACGCTCGTCAAGCTGCTTGAGGTTGCCCTTGGTGGCGGCAACAGCGAGCTTCTTGGGGAACAGGAAGTTCTCAGCGTAACCCTGAGCGACCTCTACGACGTCACCCTCGCCGCCCTTGCCCTTGATCTCATCGAGAAGAATAACCTTCATGATGCGTCTCCCTTCTTAGCCGCGGTCGCGGTTGCCACGAGAGGAAACCACGGGGACGGTGTACGGCAGGAGTGCCATCTCGCGGGCGCGCTTGATGGCATTGGCGATGTCATGCTGATGCTGCGTGCAAGCGCCAGTGACGCGACGGGGCTTGATCTTGCCACGGTCGGTCATGTACTTACGGAGAAGCTGAGTGTCCTTATAGTCGATGAACTCAGTGTTCTCCTTGCAGAACTGGCAGTACTTACGACGCGGCTGACGTGCAGAAAAATCATTAGCCATGTCAAAATACCTTTCATTTGGCAACTTCGGCGAACCGAAGCCGCCTCTCACTCAAAAATAGGTGAACAACCCTTAGAACGGGATGTCCTCATCGTAGACGTCGACCGCGGGCGGCGTGGCCACCGGTGCGGCAGGACGTGCTGCGGGCGCGGGAGCTGCGGGGGCGTAACCGCCCTGATCGTAGCCACCCTGGCCACCACGGGAGCTCATAAACTCGATCTCATCGACGATGACCTCAAGCTTGCTCCGGCGCTGGCCGTCGCGCTCCCAAGAGCTGTAGCGCAGCTTGCCCTCGATCGCGACCTTGTTTCCCTTTGCCAGGAAACGGCTCACGGCCTCGGCGCGGGTGCCGAACATAGTGCAGTCGACAAAGTTGGGATAGTCCTCCCACTCGCCAGTCTGCGCGTTGCGGCGACGATCGTTCACGGCGACGCCAAAGGACAGAACCTGGGTTCCGCCGGCGGTGGCGCGCAGCTCGGGATCGCGGGTGAGGTTACCGGTGATGTTCACTCGATTGATGCTCATAACTCACTACTTCCTCTTGGGGCACAAGCCCAGTCCAAAACGACAGTCTTACTCCTGGTCGTCGCGACGGACGATCATGTGGCGGACCACAGCGTCGGTGATGCGCAGGACGCGATCAAGCTCGGCGATCTGGGTAGGATCTGCGTGGAAGTTGATGAGGGTGTAGTCACCATCGGTGAGGTCGTTGATCTCGTAGGCGAGCTTGCGCTTGCCCCACTCGTCAACGGAGTCGACCTTGCCAGCGCCCTCAGCGATCGTGGTATCGATACGCTTCATAACAGCGAGACGAGTCTCGGGGTCGAGCGACGGGTCAACAAAGAACAGCAGTTCATAAGCCTTCATATTGTCACCTCCTCTGGGCAAATGTGGCTTCAGGTCGTGAAGGTGCGCCTGAAGCAGGAAAAGACTTGGTAATAATATCTTTCAACCTCCTAGGCTGCAAGAATATGCAGCTACAACCTCATGACCTCCACATATGTCCATGCTCACACGGCACTTCATGCGCATTCCAACCAAATGCTGACCAAATGCTTGACGGATCTGTGTTCAAGATACGGTGCCGTGGGGACAAGCTGAGCCAAGCCGCAGGTCAGCGGGCACAAGGCTGTGGTCGCAAAATGCATACCAGTGGCCCACAGCACCACCCAAAGATTTTTAAATTCATTGCCAAGTCGCTTATGAATACCCTTTTTTGAACAATTGAGTTGATCAACCACGCTGGTCGGAAGCCGTTTTTTGGGACCTCAAGCCCCACTGCAGCGCCAAGCACGGCCAAGCGTTTTAAAAAATGCCAACTTTTCTGTTTGCACTTTGCGATTCCTCGTGTATACTGACTTTCGCATTTAACGGAGAGTTGTCCGAGTGGCCGAAGGAGCACGATTGGAAATCGTGTAGGCGTCAAAAGCGTCTCCAGGGTTCAAATCCCTGACTCTCCGCCAGTTAATTCCAAAGCAGGCCTTCGAGCCTGCTTTGTTTTTACCCCACGCGGAGGGGTGGCAGAGTGGTTGAATGCGGCGGTCTCGAAAACCGTTTGGCCTGTATAAGGTCACGAGGGTTCGAATCCCTCCTCCTCCGCCATTTTGGTTGAGAAAGCTCCCGAAAACGGGGGCTTTTTTGTTATCGAAATACGTCTCGATCCCACGCTTCCCCAAACATGTACGTCACCCTCCAAAACCGACATTTTTCGACATCTTTGAAGGCTGACGTACATGTTTGGATTGAACTCACGGGAGTGGCACTATTCGGAAGGTGCCTCTTCGTCTCGCATGCTTTTCCAGTTGCGGATAAGCGCCTTGCGTAGTTCGTTTTGCTCTCGCTGGTGCCCGGTATCGGTACAGCGAGGCATGCCGAGTGCTTCGCGAATGTTGTTCATGGCGCGGTGAAAGGCGAGCTGGCTGCCGAACTGAGCCGAAGTGAGCGTAACGATTCGATATCCCATTTGGGAGAGAACGGCCTCTCGCTCCGCATCTGCTCCTTTGCGCTCGAACTCATCGTGAAAGCCGCCCTTATATTCGATACCGAGCTCCCTGCGCTTGTAGGTAACGATCGCATCGATTTTGAGTGTTCGAGCTTTGGCGCAATGCCAGAGACGTTGAGGGATCTCGAGCGGTTTGTTGAGTTCGATACCTCGGATGCCAACGCCGCCTTCGCTTGTTGGGAGCGAGAGGGCGATTGCCGAAGCGGTCTCCATAGGCGAGGCCGAGTGATCGTAGATGTGCCTGAGCGCGAGCCGTGCACGCGTGGCACCGGGTTTGCCGGGGTGCCGATCGAGCAGTTCGGTTATTTCATCCTTGGAGGAAGTGGCTGGTTGCTCGGTATAAGGGTCGGCGGGATTGAGCCTCATGCGATAATCGCCGCAAACTTCATAGCCATATTCGAGATATTCAATCCTATCCATCCATTCGGCGGCGAGCACGAAGGTGAAGGCTTCGTCGGTGATAAAGATGCCGGGCGTCAACTCGTTAATATGCTCGTAGGGAAGATTTTGTCCAAGAATGTGGCAAACGACGCCTTTGGTACGAATTCGCTCAAATTCGAATACAACCGCGATATCGATAGTCTTAAGCATATCGGACGGAATGCCACAGTCGGTAAGGGCCTGTCGTATGCGCGCAACACGTTGCTGGGTGGAGATGCCTTGTGCGCCTATCTGGTAGTCGTGCCGCGCAAGAGACTGAACCAAATTCTGGGGTGCATGATGGACAAGCCATGCGGTTTTATGCGAAATGAGAACAGGGGTATCCATTGAGGGCCTCTCGCTCTGAGCCGGTATCCAACTCTTATGTCCGTTGAAGTGGGGAAATATACCGGATGTGAGTAAATCAACTCACTCATGCTGTGAGCTCAATCCAAACATGTACGTCAGCCTCCAAAGATGTCGAAAATGTCGTTTTTGGAGGGTGACGTACATGTTTTGGATCCCTGGCATTCCAGTAACGCCACGCCCGCATCCAGTCCCGACCGTTTACCGAGCAATAGGGTCGCCACGCCCGCCAACCATGTACTATGTACGGGCATTGTCTAAACCCACGATCCAAAGGACCCCATCTTGCCCGTCGTCGCCGCTATGACCGTTACCTCACACGCCACGGATGCCATGGTCGCCATCCCGTTTTGGCTCGAAATGTTCGCCGTCGTCGCGGCTTCAATCTCGGGTGTGCTGGTTGCGCGCGAGCACAAGCTCGACCTGGTGGGCGCGGTCGCGCTCGCGGTGGTCTGCGGTCTGGGCGGCGGTCTCTTGCGCGACATGACGCTGCAGGTGGGCAACGTCTACATCCTCAACCAGCCAATGGCGCTGCCGCTTTCCATTGCCACGGCAGCCATCATCTACATTTTCCCGGCAATCGTCGACAAGCCCGAAAAACTCATCCCCTTGCTCGACATCATCTCGGTCGGCATCTATGCGGCAACCGGCGCAGACAAGGCGCTGGTCTACGGCTTTGCGCCCGTCGTTTGCATCATGATGGGCTTCTTCACCGCAGTAGGTGGCGGCATGCTGCGCGACGGCTTTATGGGCGTGGTTCCGGGCATTTTCCAACGCACTAACTTTTATGCCATCGCGGCCATCGCCGGATCGACAAGCTATGTGTGTCTCGTTATGAGCGGCATCATGAGCAATGTCGCCGCGCTGGTCGTATGCGTTGTCGTGACCATGGGCCTGCGTTGGCTCTCACTGCGCTTTGACATCAAAAGCCCCACCGAAGAAGACATCGCGCGCTTTTTGCATCGCAAAAAGTAGGTAGCGCGGGCTCATTCTTCGAAATGCAACCGAGAGGTTCTTTTAGAGCGCCCTCGCGTTGGGTACCCTGTTAGGTATATGCCGAGTATCTAACGAAGGATTCACTATGTCCCGCAATCAATTCCCGTCGACCCAGCGCCGTAAAGCGTGGGGCCGCATCACCATCCTAATCGCGCTCATCGCGCTGGCGCTCACCGCACTTCCCACGGCGTCATTTGCCGGCACGGACACGGCAGGCAACGTACTTGCAACCGACAACGACTCTAATCCGTCCGGTGTCGAGGGCGACCTGTATTGGGCCGGTCAGAGTCTCGAACTGGACGATGTCTCCATCGACCGCGATATCATCGCCGCGGGCGATACCCTCTCAATTCGCGACTGCACGGTGGGCGGCGCCGTCCGTCTGGCGGCACGCACCATCGACATTGCCAAGACCACGGTTGATGGCAGCATGACCGTTGCTGGCCAGCATGTCGTTCTCAATTCCGACAGCACTGCCAACTGTTTCTATGCGATAGGCGAGACGGTTGCCCTGCGCGGCTCTACCAAGTCGGCAGCGCTTGCGGGCGATACGGTGACCATCGATGGCACCGTCGAGGGCGATGTCGAGGTTTGGGCCGACAAGCTCATCCTGGGCAAAAACGCCCACATCACCGGCACCGTGAACGCGCACGTCTCCGAGGACCCCGAGCGCGCTGCGGGAGCCGAGGTCGGCGCGCTCAAGATCGACCGCACCGAGAACGAGGATACTTCCACTGTTAACGATGTCATCGGCGGTATCGTCGCCGCGGCACTCTCGACCTGCTTTGTCGCTCTGCTGCTCGAGCTCGTCTTTCCGCGTGCGACTGCCAGCGCCGCCGGTATGCTCCACCAGCGCCCCATGCCCCTGTGGGTGAGCGGTCTTCTGGGTACGATTGCTATCGTCCCCGCCGTCCTACTGCTAATTATCTCTATCGCTGGCCTGCCGCTTGCCGGAACCCTCTTATGCGGCGTTATCGGCATCGCATTGGTGTCGAGTGCCTTTGCGGGGTGCGCGCTCGCCCGCATGGTCGGACACAACCAGAACCGCTACGCTATGGCAGCCGTGGGCGGCATAATCGCAGGCGCCCTCACGGGGCTTCCCCTCGTAGGTGACTTCATCAGCGGCGTGGCCTTTGTCTTTATGCTCGGCTACGTTATCCAGATCATCTGGCGAAACGCCCGCCTCAAGCCGCAGCAGCCGGCTAACACGCCAGGACTCCCCACCGCTTAGCCGACAACCGCCACAAAGGGGACAGGCATTTGTGGTGGTACACAAACAAAGCGGGG